>NZ_JBHRWI010000011.1:0-127680 GCF_042647905.1 Amycolatopsis halotolerans | reverse complement strand
TCCACTAGAATAAAAGAAGAAACCATCCGTGGCTTACACGGAAATCATGACAGGGTCCGCCTGGGTTTTCACCCTCGCCCCTGATCCCTCAAGGCCCGCAATTTTTCCAGGTAGGCCACCTTCGCCGACAACAGCTGGTTCTCCGCGCGCAACCGCTCCAGCTCGCCCGGCCCGCCCGGGTCGACAGGCTTGGCCGGTCGGCCTTTCCGCTTGGGCCGCAACGCGTCCTCGCCGTCGCGCCGATACGCCCGCGCCCACGACTCGACCAGCTTGGGCGAGGACAGGTCGTGCTCGCGCGCCAGCTCGAGCGCGGTCGCCTCCCCGCCGACATAGCGGGCCACGACCCCGAGCTTGAACTCGAACGCGAACGACCGCCGGTCCGGTTTGTTCATCAGCGCCCCCGCGCTCCGCAGCGTCCAACGATCACGCAAGCGTTGCACCGCCGTCGCCGACACGCCCAACCGGGCCGCGACCGCCTTGCGACCGTGCCCGGCCTCGAACAACGCCACAGCAGCCTCCCGCTGCCCCTCAGACAACGAACTGCACGAATACAACCAACACACTCCCCGCAAGCCGGAACTCGATTCCCAGTCCAACTCCCGGGGAGCAGTTCAGTCCCCTCAGGGTTCCCCTCACGACCTCCGACTGTCCGTGAAGGGGCCCTTCACGGACCAACCCGCGTGGCTCAGCCGATCCGGATTCCGGCCAGCTGTGTACCTTGCGCGACCAGCCTCCCGGCGCTGTCCCACACGTGGCAGGACTCGTCGACCCGCCCGTCGCCGATGAGGTGGGCGCGGTGCAGCACCCGCACCGGGCCGGGAGCCGGATGCGCCCGCACATACGCGGTCAGTTCGAGCGTCGGAACCCAGCCGGAAGGCGCGACATCGAGGGTCGCCGGCGGCAGGGCGTCGACCGCGAACAGGAGGCTGACCGGGTCGAACGGCTCGTCGCCGGGCAGCGCGAGCAGGGCGCGCAGTTCGCCGCGGCCGCTGGGCCCGTCGGCGAGCGGCCGGTCGAAGTACACGTCGATCTCGTCGCGGATCGCGATCGGGATGCCGGACGACAGCACGTCCGGGCCCCACGGCTCCTCCGGGAACGGCCCGAACGTCGGCTGCGGCACGCCGTCCTGCCAGAACGGCTCGGCCTCGCCGAGGACACCCAGCGTCAGCAGGGCCTCGACCTGCGGCACGCCGTCCTTGAGCAGCCGTCCGCGCAACTGGGTCGCGGTCCGGCCGGTGCGCAGCACCTCGACCTCGATCTCCGCCGGGCCCGGTTCGGGCGAACGCAGGTAGTGCGCGCTGGCGGCGAGCACGTCCGGGTGCCCGGAAACGACGGTCGCGGCGCGGGCGATCGTGGCCAGCAGGTAGCCGCCGTTCGGGCGGCCGCCGATGGTCCACGCCGGGCTGAGATCGACGCTGAACTCGGTGTCGCCGCGCTGCTTGACCGCGGACACCGCGGCGAAGGTCGTCGTGCTCACGGTTCCCTCCAGGTGAGTTGCTTCCCGCAACCTAACTGCTAGGCCGCCCGGGCGTCCCGGGCACTGAGACTCACCCCACCCCGTTTGCCCGCGTTCCGGAGATCCGCCCGGCAAGATGTCCCCGGTGCGTGTCGAGGACGGCGCGCGGGTTCCGTTCCCTTGGTGAGCCCGCCCGGAAGCGGCGAGCCGGACGCTGGAGGAAACGTTATGCCGAAGTACATGCTGCTGCAGACCTACGCCCAGGGCGAAGGCTGCGACATTGCGCTGCCGGAGTGGGCTCCGGAGGACATCCGCGCGCACATCCAGTTCCAGCACGTGCTCAACGCCGAGCTGACCGAGGCCGGGGAACTCGTCGAGGCGGAAGGCCTGGCCGGGCCGGAAGCGGCGAAGACCGTGGTGGCCGACGGCAAGGGCGGCGCGGTCGTCACCGACGGGCCGTTCCCGGAGGGCAAGGAACTGCTGGCCGGATACCGCGTGGTGGACGTCGAATCGGAGGCGCGGGCGCTGGAAATCGCGACCCGGGTTTCCGCCGCGCCGGGTCCGGAAGGCGCGCCGCTGCGGGTGCCGATCGAGGTGCGCCAGGTGATGAGCGCGCCGGAGGTGTGATGTCGCAGCCCGAGGTCGAGGACCTGGTGCGCACGCTCGCGCCCCAGGTCCTCGCCGTCCTCGTGCGCCGGTCCGGCGATTTCGGCGCGGCCGAAGACGCGACGCAGGAAGCTCTCCTCGCCGCGGTGCAGCACTGGCCGGAAGAGGGGATCCCGGAGAATCCGCGCGGCTGGCTGCTGCAAACCGCCAGCCGCCGGATCATCGACAGCTTCCGCAGCGACCAGGCCCGGCGGCGGCGCGAGGACACGGTCGCCGCCGAGCCGCGGGCCGCCGACGTGCCGGATCGCGACGACACGCTGACGCTGCTGTTCCTGTGCGCGCACCCGTCGCTGACCTCGGCGTCAGCGATCGCGTTGACGTTGCGGGCCGTCGGCGGCCTGACGACCGCGGAGATCGCCAGCGCGTTCCTCGTGCCGGAAACCACGATGGCGCAACGGATCAGCCGGGCGAAGGCGAAAATCAAGAAGTCCGGCCTGGCGTTCCGGATGCCCTCCGCCGACGAGCGGCAGGCGTCGCTGCGGTCCGTGCTGCACGTGCTGTACCTCGTGTTCAACGAGGGATACACGAGCAGCGGGGGACGCCGCCTGCACCGCACCGAACTGTCCGCCGAGGCGATCCGGCTCGCTCGGCTGCTGCACGCCGCGCTGCCGGACGACGGCGAAGCGGCCGGACTGCTCGCGCTGATGCTGCTCACCGACGCCCGCCGGCCGGCCCGCACCGGACCGGACGGCGACCTCATCCCGCTCGCCGACCAGGACCGGGCGCAGTGGGACCGTTCGCTAATCCGGGAAGGCGTCGCGCTGGTCACCGCCGCGTTGACCCGCGACGGCATCGGCGAATACCGGCTGCAGGCCGCGATCGCCGCGACGCACGACATCGCACTGCGGGCTGAAGACACCGATTGGCCGCGCGTGCTCACGCTGTACACGCGGCTCGAAGCGCTGACCGCCAACCCCGTCGTAACGCTCAACCGCGCGATCGCGACTGCGATGGTGCACGGGCCGGACGCCGGGCTCGCGATGCTGGCCGGGCTCGACGACCGGCTCCCCGGCCACCACCGCCTCGCCGCCGCCCGCGCGCACCTGCTGGAACTGGCCGGTCAACGAGAGGAAGCGATCCGCCACTACACCGCGGCCGCCGCCCGCACCGGAAACACCGCCGAGCAGCGCTATCTGACCCTGCGCGCGGCCCGGCTCCGCGCCGGCCATTCCACAAGTCGCTCGCCGATCGGCACCGAGTAGTATCAGGACACTTCACGAGCGGAGCGCACCATGGCGAGCATCGAAGACGCCCGTCGCCGGACCGGGTACGACGTCACCGAGACGGCCGCCGACGACGTGCTCTCCGCCCTGCGCGCCGCCGAACCGCCCGTGCCGGACGCCGGGGTCGTCTGGTGGCTGTACGCGGGCCGGAAGCCGCGGACCCCGTACCTGGTCGCCGGCCTGCGCGGCACGCGGGGAAGCCTGGCGTGGCACGAAAACGGCGAGACATACCTGCCCGCGGACGGCTCCGGCGAGGATCCCGTCGACTACTTCAGTCTTCAGGGCGCGCACTTCCCGCAGCCGTCCGGGAGCGAGGTTTCCGCCGAGGAAGTGCTGCGCGCGGTGCGGGACCTGTGCGAATCCCAGACGCGGCCCGCCGCGGTTTCCTGGAAGCCCGCGTGACTTCTGTCCACATTGGACTATTACCGCGGGGCGAAATCGTCTTTGCGCGCCCGCGCCCACTCGCGGAATGACGTCGCGCGTCCCGCGAACCGTTCCACCGTGTTGTTCACCGGGGCCGCTCGGCCCACCGCCGCCTCCTCCACGTCCATCAGGTGCTCCAGTACCGCCTCCGGCATCCACTCCGGACGCCGTGCCAGCGCCTCGCTCCGCGTTTCGGTCACCACTTCGATCGAGCGACCCAATTCCTCCGCCAGGGTCTCGACGATCGCACGCTGCGTCATCGATTCCGGCCCAGTCAGCGCCAGCCGCCGCCCCGGATAGCTACGCTCCGTAAGCAGATTCGCGGCGACCGCGGCCACGTCCGCCTCGGCTGTCGGCGTGAACTGCGACTCCGGAGAGAAGAGCCGCACCGGCTCCCCCACGCGGATCGCCGCGCCCCAGTCGCGCCGGGTGTTGCCCATCAGCCAGCCCGGGTACAGCACCGTGAACGGCAGTCCGGACTCCGCCACCGCCGCCTCCGCGGGCAGATGCGCCCGCCGGATCGGATTGTCCGCGGCACCCTCGTAGACGTCCGGCGACGACAGCAGCACGACGTAGGACACGCCTGCTTTCTTCGCCGCCGCAAGGAAATTCACCGCCCCTCGTGCCCGGGTCGGATACAAAAAGATCGCCTCGACACCGCTCAGCGCGCCCTCGAATCCGGCCTCGGCCGTGAGATCCAGCGACACCGCGTCCGGCAGCTCCAGCACGGTCGCGTCACGCGCTGATCCACGCACCTCATGCCCGCCCTCGCGGAGCGCCCGGACGACCTCGCTCCCGACATTCCCGCGCGCCCCCGTCACCAGGATGGTCATCCACCACTCCCTTTGCCCCTAAATTAACTTTGTCACCAAAGCTAACTACGGTCACTCGCCGCTGTCAACCTCCCGCATTCGGTACACGACCGAGCGAGATCGTTGTATGGATCGTGTACGGATCCCTCCGACACTCCCGGCAGTTCGATTCGGACGAGTGAAGGGAGATCCGTCGTGGTCGGGAAAGTGATGCTCCGGCGCACGGTCGCCGCGCTGCTCGCCGCGGGGGCGGTCACCGCAGTCGCGACGCCCGTGAGCGCCGCCGAGGCCTCCGGCGCGTGGCGCGCCGATCTGTCCTCAGTGGACGGTGACGACGTCAACGTCGCCGCGTCCAGCGGCACGCTCACGCTGCGGGATCCCGCGTGGAGACCCGCCGACCAGGCCGCCGGCAGCGAGGGCTACCTGCTCTCCGCCGAACGACGCCTGCCCGCGCCGGTGAACCGGGTAGCCGCCGAAGTCTCCGCCGACGCCCCGCAAGGCACCTCGGTGGACGTCGACGTCCGCGGCCGCTCCGGCGCCGACGACTGGACGGAATGGACCCCCGCCGGCACCGCACTCCCCCGCGCGGTGAGCGTCGTGCAGACCAGGATCACGCTGTCCAGCACCACCGCCGCCCGCCCCACCGTGCGCGACGTCGAACTGACCGGCTCGCTGTCCCCGCAGGCGAACGCCGTCGCCGCGGCCACCCCGCTCACCTACACGATCTACGCCACCCGCGAAGGCCTCGCCGGCCACACCACCGCGAACGGCCACGTCATCGCGAGCAACGACCACTTCGTCGCGCTGCCTTCCGGGAAAGCCTTGTCGCCCAAGGGAACCGGCAACTACACCGTGCGAGTGTGCAAGACGGACAACAGCCGCTGCGAATACGCGCCGGTCTGGGACGTCGGCCCGTGGAACACCAAGGACGACTACTGGAACCCGTCCTCGGTGCGCGCGGAGTACAAGGACCTGCCGCAGGGCCAGCCCGAGGCCTACGCCGCCTACCACAACGGCTACAACGGCGGCCGGGACGATCTCGGGTACAAAGTCGGCAACCCCGCGGGCATCGACCTGGCCGACGGCACGTTCAGTTCGGGCGTCGGCCTTGGCGACAACGGAAACGTGAAGGTCACCTACCTGTGGACGGGCTCCGCCGCCGCGAGCGGTCTGGTGCAGACGGCGGGCGACCCGGTGAACGTGCGGTCGGGCGCGCACACGTCCTCGTCGGTGAAGGGCCTGGCGGCGAACTACGCCAAGGTGAACATCGAGTGCTACGTCAACGGGGACAGCGTGACCGGGAAGTTCGGGACGAGCAAGATCTGGGACCGCATCGGGCCCGGCCACTACATCTCGGACACGTACGTGAAGACCGGTTCGGACGGTCCTGTCGCGCCGCTCTGCTGAGGCTTGGGGGTTGCCGGTGCGGGCCTTGGGGGTTCCGCACCGGCTTCCTTCGCTGGCGTGTTCGGCCGACGGGTTCCTTTCGATGCCTGATTCCGGCTGCCACCCGGGTCTCCTTCCGAGTGGGCACCGCCGAAACCCGCGACTTTTTCTGTCGGGCCGATCTGCGCACGCACCTCATTTCCTCACCGCCGCCCCGTTCTCCCGCGGTCGCGCCGCCGAATTCCGCTTCCCTGAGCCGTTCTTCGCCAGTCGCCCGGCCCGAATGCGAGTCCCCTGTTAACTCCCGCCGCCGCACTGCTTCTTCCGCGACTTTGCTCGCGATGCCTTTGCCCGAGCCGTGTTTGCCCAGCTACTCCCTTCAGCCGCCGCGGGGGTCCGGATCCGGGCCCCCGCGGTTTCCACCCCAGTGCTGAGCCGCGCACCCGCGCGGCATCGCCAGCCGGGCGTATCGCACGCGACTTCCTGAGTGCGGCACGGTAAAGTCTGGGATATGACGTCGCCGGAGGCCAACAGACGGTAGCCGCCCAGCCGCAACGCTGGGCGGCGGAGTGACGGGTGCCGGGGTTCGCTCCCGGGCCGGGCTGACCGGCGGAAGCTTCACCACAGACACCGCGCAGTCGACCGTGCCTCGAACAGTTTCTCGTGCGCGATTGCACCGGTTCTGACCGGCGTCTATGCGCATGGCAGTCGCACCGTGCACGAGCGACCGCGCCAACGGCAACGTTGGGCCACAACAATGCGGAACCTGCGCACGGCCACGTCATGGTGAAGTCTCTGACGCCCCAGGCAAAGCGTGCCGGTAGCGGACGCGTCACGGCGAAGCCGCAGCGTCGCTGGCGAAGCATGCTCGCCATAGTGGTGTCGCTGGGCTAAAAGCGCCGCGGCACGACAAAGCCTGCGCACAGCGACCGGCGTATTCACTGCACCGGTGCCATTCGGCGCAGCCGCGTCGAGGGTGAATCCGATCGTCGCCGCAGCACCGCTGGCGAAGCACGCTCGGCACCGCCGTGTTCGGTCGAAAGCCCAGCCACGCCGCGGCAAAGCCTGTCCGCGCAAGTGCGGCAAGCCAACCCACGGCTGACACACGCAGGCACAAGCCAACGCGCAGCTGCCGCACGCCCACCGCGCCTCACTCCGCCCGCGAAACCGTCCCATTCCCTGGCGTCCGCAGACGCCACCAGCCAGGAGCCGAGTCTTGCCTCCCATCCTTTTCCTCCTCGCCAGCGCGGTCTTCGCACAAGGCACGTCCGAGTTCGTCCTCTCCGGGCTGCTCCCCCAGATCGCCGCCGACACCGGCGTTTCCCTCGGCACGGCCGGGCTGCTGACGTCCCTCTTCGCGGCCGGAATGGTCGTCGGAGCACCCGTGCTCGCGATGCTCGGCAGCAAATTGCCGCGCAAGCTGGCCCTCCTCGCCTTCCTCGGGCTCTTCAGCGCAGCGCACGTCACGGCCGCCCTCACGACCGACTTCCCGCTCCTCCTCGTCACCCGCGCCGTCGCGGCGTTCGCCAACGCCGGGTTTCTCGCGGTGGCACTCGCGTCTCTGCCCGCGCTCGTCCCGTCGGACACCGTCGGGCGGGCGACTTCCGTGCTTCTGTCCGGCGTCACGCTCGCGTGCATCGTCGGTGTTCCGGCCGGGACGGTGCTCGGGCAGTACGCCGGGTGGCAGGCCGCGTTCTGGGCCATCGCCGCGATCACCGCGGTGGCTGCCGCGGCACTGGCGACGACCTCGTTCGACGACCCGCCAGCGACAAGCCCGGTGTATCGCGAGTGGCGGGTCCTGGCCCAGCCTCGCGTCGTAACGACCGTGGTCAAGGGGATTCTCGTCAACGGCGGGACGTTCGCCGCCTTCACTTACCTCGGCACGATGTCCCCGTCAACGGCGTGGGTTCCGGTCGTGCTGGCGGTGTTCGGAGTGGGGTCGTTCGTCGGCGTCACGGTCGCCGGCAAGGCGGGGCCGAAGATTCTCAAAGCGGGCGCGGCAGTGCTGACCGTCGTGTGGGTGGCGGCGTTTTTCGCGGCGCAGAGTCTTCCGGGGCTTCTGACAGCCGCGTTGCTCACGGGGGCGACAGCGTTCGGCGTCGGGTCCGCCCTGATCGCCAAAATTGTCACTACTGCCAGCGAGGAAGCGCCCCGGGTGGCTGGGGCGATCGCGACTACGGCGTTCAACCTCGGCGCAGTGGTCGGGCCTGCGGTGGCGGGGGCCGTAGTGGTGGACGCGGCGCATGCGCGGGCGGCGTTCTGGGTGAGTGCGGCCTTCACCGCCGCAGCGATGGTTTTCCGGGTGAAGAAGTAGAGAAAGGCGGCCCGGGCAAGGAAAAAGCCCGGGCCGCCCAAGCTCAGCGGAGCGTGTCCCAGCCCGCGTAGCGAGCCTCGGTGCCCAGCTCCTCCTCGATGCGGATCAGCTGGTTGTACTTGGCCGTCCGGTCGGACCGCGACAGCGAGCCCGTCTTGATCTGGCCGCAGCCGGTCGCCACCGCGAGGTCGGCGATGGTGGTGTCCTCGGTCTCGCCCGAACGGTGCGACATGACCGCCGAGTAGCCCGCCTTGTGCGCGGTGTCGACCGCGGACAGCGTCTCGGTCAGGGTGCCGATCTGGTTGACCTTGATGAGGATCGAGTTGGCGATGCCGCGCTTGATGCCGTCGCGCAGGATCTCGACGTTCGTGCAGAACAGGTCGTCGCCGACGAGCTGGACGCGGTCGCCGATGCCGTCGGTCAGCTGCTTCCAGCCGGCGTAGTCGTCCTGGGCAAGGCCGTCCTCGATCGAGACGATCGGGAACCGCTCGGTCAGCTCGGTGAGGTACGCGACGTGTTCCTCGATGCTGCGCTTGCGGCCCTCGCCGGTGTAGTCGTAGACGCCGTCGCGGTAGAACTCCGACGCCGCCGGGTCCAGCAGCAGCGCGATGTCCTTGCCCGGCTCGTACCCGGTCTTCTCGATCGCGCGGACCACGAACTCGAGCGCCTCGTCGGCCGACCCCAGCTGCGGCGCGAAGCCGCCCTCGTCGCCGACATTCGTGTTGTGCCCCGCCTCGTGCAGCGATTTCCGCAGCGTGTGGAACACCTCCGAGCCCATCCGCACGGCCTCGGCGAACGTCTCCGCGCCGACCGGGCCGATCATGAACTCCTGGAAGTCGATCGGGTTGTCCGCGTGCGCGCCGCCGTTGATGATGTTCATCATCGGCATCGGCAGCAGGTGCGCGTACACCCCGCCGACGTACCGGTACAGCGGCAGCGTGTTCGCCGCGGCGGCCGCCTTCGCCACCGCCAGCGAGACCCCGAGCGTCGCGTTCGCGCCGAGGCGGGCCTTGTTCTCGGTGCCGTCGAGGGCGATCAGGGCGCGGTCGACGTCGGCCTGCGCCTCGGCCTCCATGCCGGTCACGGCATCGGCGATCTCGCCGTTCACCGCGTCGACCGCCTTGCGCACGCCCTTGCCGTGGAACCGCTTCGCGTCGCCGTCCCGCAGCTCGACGGCCTCGCGCGTGCCGGTGGAGGCCCCGGACGGCACGGCCGCCCTGCCCACCGACCCGTCCGCCAGCACCACGTCGACCTCGACCGTCGGGTTGCCCCGGCTGTCGAGCACCTCACGGCCCCGGACCCGGACGATGCCTGTCATAACGCTCCTCGGAGGTTCGAGCCGAAGCACTCGCGCACGCTCCGTGAAGCGCTCCGGCAGCAACGCGGCACCACGGCGAGCCGCACGTCACCACGGAGGCTAGCAGAACTGTTCTGAATCGATCCGGGAAAGCCGGGACACTCCACTTAGGACTTTCCGGAAACCGTTTCCCGGCAAAGGGAACGAACCGGAACGCGGCGCGAAGACACTTCACGCGCCGGACGCCCGCCGTTCATCGACGGGCCGCGCGGCCAGCATAGCTTCGCTTCCGCCTGGAGCCGGAGGAGGCCGTCATGTCCAACACCGTCAGCCGTCGAGGAGCATTGGGTCTCATGGGTGCGAGCGCTGCCGTACCACTGCTCGGCACTGGTACGGCGAGCGCCGCCGCCCTTGCGCCAACCCCCGGCGGTGGCGCGACACCGGTGCAGGGTTTGCATCTCACGTTCGGCCGCGATCCCGCGCGGCAGATGGTGGTCTCGTGGCTCACCGACGGCCCGGTCCGCCGTCCCCGCGTCCTCTACGGCACGCTCGACGACGGCTTCGGCTCGTACGCGCCCGCGGTCACCCGCACCTACCTCGACGGCGCTTCCAACCGCACCGTCTGGGTGCACCACGCCGAGATCAACCGCCTGTGCCCGAACACCGAGTACCTCTACGTCGCCCAGCACGACGGCGCGACGCCCGACGCCGGCACGTTCCGCACCGCGCCCGGCGGGAGGTCCGCGTTCACCTTCACCAGCTTCGGCGACCAGTCCGCGCCGCAGGTCACCTGGGATCTCAAGGGCGCGCCCGCGCTCGACTTCTTCTCGACCCCGGCCACGAAGGACATCGTCACCGGCATCGAGACCGTCGCGCCGCTGTTCCACCTGCTCAACGGCGACCTCTGCTACGCCAACCTCGACGTCGACCGCGTGCGCACCTGGAACAATTTCTTCACCAACAACACCCGCTCGGCGCGGTACCGGCCGTGGATGCCCGCCGCGGGCAACCACGAGATCGAGAAGCGCAACGGCGCGATCGGGATGGACGCTTACCAGGCGTACTTCCAGCTGCCCTCCACCGAAACCGACCCGGAGCTCGCCGGGCTCTGGTACGGCTTCACCGTCGGCTCGGTGCGGGTGATCGTGCTGCAGAACGACGACAACTGCCTGCAGGACGGCGGCGACGTCTACGTCAACGGCTACTCCGGCGGACGGCAGCTCGCCTGGCTGGAGAAGGAACTGGCCGCGGCGCGGGCGTCGCGCGACGTGGACTGGATCGTCGTCGCGATGCACCAGGTCATGATCAGCACGTCCGACGCGAACGGCGCCGACCTGGGCCTGCGCGAGAAGTACGGCCCGCTGTTCGACCGCTACGGCGTCGACCTGGTGCTGTGCGGGCACGAGCACGACTACGAGCGTTCCCTCGCCGTGCACGGCGTCGTCGCGGAAAGCGAGACGCTCACGCCGAATCCGGTGTCCGACGCGACCGACAACATCGACGCCACGCACGGCACCGTGCACATGATTCTCGGCGGAGGCGGCGTCTCCGGCACCACCAACGGCAGTTTCTTCAAGGACGGCACCGGAAAGGTGCTGACCGCCGTCGCCGACAAACGGGATCCGGCCACGGGCAAGCGGAAACCGACCTACGTGCGCGAAAAAGCTGTGTGGAGCGCGGTCCGCGACCTCGACCACCCCTACGGGTTCGCCGCGTTCACCGTGGACCCCGGGCATCGTCCGGGCGGCACGACGACCATGCACGTCACCTATTACAACGTGAACAAACCGACCGGCGAGCTGTCGGTGTTCGAACGGTTCTCGCTGCACCGCAAGCGCGCCGACGGCTGACGTCAACCCCTTCCCCGGCCTGGTCCGGACCACCCCTCAAGCCGGACAGAACGATCCTTAGCCGCGCTACGCTTGCCGCGGACCCGGTGGCCGCAACGGACACCTCCCCCATCGTCAGTCCATTGTGGACTATCGGGCCGCGAGGAGCGCCCCATGGATCACGCCGTCACCCCTTTCGTGCTGGACCCGGCGGCGCCGGACGTCCACGGCGAGGGCGCCCGGCTTCGCGCACGCGGACCGCTGACCGTGGTCGAACTGCCCGGCGGCGTGCTCGCCTGGTCGGTCACCAGCCTGCCGCTGCTGCGCAGCCTGCTCGCCGACCCGCGCGTGTCGAAGGACGCCCGGCGGCACTGGCCCGCCTACCGCGACGGCGAGATCACCTCCGAGTGGTCGCTGAACATCTGGGTCTCGGTGCAGAACATGTTCACCGCCTACGGCGACGAACACCGCAGGCTGCGCTCGCTGGTGTCGAAGGCTTTCGCGCCCGGCCGGATCGCCGCGCTGCGCCCCGTGGTCGCCGAAATCGTCGACGGCCTGCTCGCCGGTCTCGAAGCCGGACCGGCGGAAACCGACCTGCGCGACCGGTACTGCTACCGGCTGCCGATCGAGGTGATCTGCCGGCTGGTCGGCGTCCCCGAGCAAGCGCGGCCGGGCCTGCGCACCGCGGTGGCCGGGATCTTCGCGACGTCGGCGACCTCGGAAGAAGCGACCGCGAACGTCGAACTGCTGTACGGGATTCTCGCCGACCTCGTCTCCCAGCGGCGCGCCGAGCCCGGTGACGACCTCGCCACCGCGCTCATCACCGCCCGCGACTCCGACGGCTCCCGGCTGAGCGAAGCGGAACTGGTGGACACGCTGATCCTGGTGATCACCGCCGGGCACGAGACGACGGTCAACCTGCTCGACCAGGCCGTGACCGCGCTGCTGACGCATCCCGCGCAGCTGCGTGCGGTGCTGGACGGAACGCGCACTTGGTCCGACGTCGTGGACGAGACTTTGCGCTGGCAGGCACCGCTTTCGCACCTGCCGCTGCGGTTCGCGCGGGAGGACATCGAGGTCGAGGGCACGACGATCCACGCGGGCGACCCGATCCTCGCGTCGTTAGGCCCCGCCGGACGCGACGAAAACCACCACGGGCCGGACGCGAACGAGTTCGACCTGTCCCGGAAGGACAAGTCGGCGCTCGCGTTCGGGCACGGCGTGCACTATTGCCTCGGCGCACAGCTCGCCCGGATGGAAGCGGAGCTCGGGCTGCCCGCGTTGTTCGAGCGCTTCCCGGACTTGGCGCTGGCAGTGGCCGGGGAGAAGCTGGAGCCGGTGCCGTCGTTCATCACCAACGGGCACGTGACGCTGCCGGTGCGGCTCAGGCGCTCGTGACTCTTCTGCTGCGCCACGGCCTCCCCGCGCCAGCGCGCCTGTCCCGCGCGGGTATGCGTCGGGGGTCGTGAGTGCGCATCCGGGTTCTCACCGGCAGCGCCGCTCACGACTCCCAGTCGGCCAGCACCTCTTCCGTGTGCGAGCCCGGGACCGGCGGCGGCGAAGGCACATCCGTTGTGCTGCGCGAAAACCGCGGCGCCGGAGCGGGCTGGACGATGCCGTCCACCGTGATCAGGCCTGACCGTGCGGCGATGTGCGGATGCTTGGGCGCCTCGTCGGGCGCGAGGACCGGCGTGACGCACGCGTCGGTGCCGTCAAAGACCTCGGCCCATTCGTCGCGGGTCCGGCTGAGGAAGGCGCGGGTGAAGGTGGCGCGGAGCGTGGGCCAGCCGTCGCGGTCGAGCTGCGGCGGCAGGTCTTCCGCAGCGAGGCCGAGGCCGTTCAGGAGAGCCGCGTAGAACTGCGGTTCGAGCGAACCGACGGCGACGTAACGGCCGTCCGCGCAGACGTACGTGTCGTAGAACGGCGCGCCGCCGTCCAGGAGGTTCGTGCCGCGCTCGTCGGACCACGAACCCAGGCCGCGCAAGGCCCACATCATCTGGGACAGCACGTTCGCGCCGTCGACCATCGCCGCGTCCACGACCTGGCCGCGCCCGGTCCGGCCGCATTCCCACAGCGCCGCGAGCACGCCCGCGATCAGGAACATCGAGCCGCCGCCGAAATCGCCGACCAGGTTGAGCGGCGGCACCGGCCGTTCGCCCGCGCGGCCGATCGCGTGCAGCACGCCGGTGAGGCCGAGGTAGTTGATGTCGTGGCCGGCGCGCTGGGCGAGCGGGCCCTCCTGGCCCCAGCCGGTCATCCGGCCGTAGACGAGGCGGGGATTGCCCGCGAAACAGTCGTCCGGGCCGACGCCGAGCCGTTCGGCGACGCCCGGGCGCAGACCCTCGATCAGCACGTCCGCCTTCGCCGCGAGCCGCAGCACGAGGTCGCGGCCTTCGGGGGTCTTGAGGTCCGCCGCGACCGAGCGGCGGCCGCGCAGCAGCGGGTCCGGCTTGCCGCCGCTGAGGTCGAGCGAGCCGGAGGGCCGTTCCACCCGGACGACGTCCGCGCCCAGGTCGGCGAGCACCATGCAAGCGTGCGGCCCCGGCCCGATCCCGGCCAGTTCGACGACTTTCAGCCCGCTCAACGGTCCCGCCACATGTCCTCCTCGGCTCCGGTGCCCCTGCCGCGGCGACCCTACCGGCCGGTCCGGCCCGCGTCCGGGCGTGTGGGGTAACCCACCCGTGCCCCGACCCGGGCAGAACCGGCGCCGCACCTCACCCGAACCGGGGACTGGCGTCTCGCCGCCGCGTCAGCCGGGTACCCGGCTGGTATCCATGTGTCACGAATAGATCAAGGAGGATTTCGATGAGCTTTTTCGACCAGGCCAAGGACAAGATCCAGGAATTCGCGGGCAACAACCAGGACAAGGTCGGCGAGGGCATCGACAAGGCCGCCGAATTCGCCGACGAGAAAACCGGCGGCAACCACGGCGACCAGATCCGCCAGGGCGCGGACAAGCTGAAGGAAAACTTCGGCGGCGGCCAGCGAGGCGGCCAGGAACAAGGCGGCGGGCAGCCCCAGGGCGGCTTCGACCAGGGCGGTCAGCAGGGTCAGCAAGGCGGCCAGCAGGGCGGTTTCGGCCAGGGCGGCCACGAGCAGGGCGGCCAGCAAGGCGGTTTTCAGCAGGGCGGCCAGCAGCAGGGCTTCGAACAGGGCGGCCAGCAGGGCGGTTACGGACAGGGCGAACAGGGCGGCTACGAGCAAGGCGGTCAGCAGGGCGAGCAGCAGTGGGGAAACCAGCAGTAGCAAGGACTGTTCCGGCCTGAGTCCCCGTGCCGGGCGCGTCCGCCGGACAGCCGCGGCGAGCGAACGGCGCACGCGGCAACCGCGGTCAGCCGCGGAAATCGTTGGCAGCAAAGGAAGAAAGCCAGCCGGGAACCTCAGGCCGGACGTTGCGGACCAGCCGCACGAACGGTAGCCACAGGCAGTCCGCCGGTCGGTCGCGGCGAGCGACCCGCGCTCTCCAGGCACCACGGCAAGCTACCGTGCGAATCGACCACCCTGGACAGCCCGCGGGCCGGGAGCGGCAAACGAACAACGCGAGTCAGGAGCCGCAGCAAACGATCCGCGCGAACCGACCGTTGCGGCCGACACGCGAATCGGCTGAGGCGAGCGAACCGCGCTGATCCAGGAATCGCCAGGTCGCAGCGGAGATTTATTAGTCTGGCCAGAGAACCGGCCGCACAGAGCGGACGGGGCGGCATTTTCCGCGCGGTTTCCGGCGTGTTCACCCGGCCGCGCGGAAATGCCGCCCCGTTTTCGTGCGCGGGACGCGAGCCGCTGAATTTATTTCACGCCCCCGTTGACCCGGCGCGCTTTTCCCGGCTCGCTCAACCGGGTTTGCGGGCCGAGATCAGCAGGTGTTCCTCCGGTTCCGCTCCCGGCTTGCCGGGCGCGAACCTCTCCGCCCTGGTTCCGGTCACCTCGAACCCGGCCGCGCGCACCCGGTCGGCCAGTGCGTCCGCCGAGAAGCTCGTGACCCGGATCGAGTGGCCGAGGAACTCGATCGGCACGTCCTCGATGTCGGCGGGCACCGTCACCAGCGCGAACCTTCCGCCCGGGGCGAGCCAGCCCGCGATCCGGCCGAGGACCTGCTCCGTCTCGGCCCTCGACAGCTGCACGAACGAGAAGAACGCGCACACCGCGTCCCACGTCCCCGGCGCGGTTTCCCATTCCCGCACGTCAGCCCGCACGAACTCGGCCCCGGGCACCTGTTCGCGCGCGATCCGCAGCATCTCTCCGGACACATCGATCCCGGTCACCCGGTGTCCGGCGGCAGCCAGCTCCGCAGCAGCGGGACGGCCGGTCCCGCTGCCGATGTCGAGCACCCGCGCGGACGGCGGCAGCACCTCGATCAGCTCGCGTACGGCCGCGTCCACCACGGGTCGGTGGCCGAACGCCTCCTCGTACCTGGTGCCGATCGCGTCGAACAGCTCCGCGGTGGTCAGCTCTTCGGACATCCCGGTCTCCCCTCGCCGTCGAAGGAACCAGGCTAGCGGCCACGGGAAGGCAGTTCGACGACGCCGAATCCGGCCAGCGCGACCACCGCCGCGAGTGCGGCGAGGATCGCCCAGCTGATCGGGTGGCCGAGGTTGAGCGTCCAGGCGACGCCCGCACGCCGGTGCACGAGAAGAGCCGGGTCGCCGCGGTTGACGTAGACCTGGCCCGCCAGGTGCCAGTACCGGTCGTCGTCGCGCTGTACGCGGCTGGAATCCTCTTCTTCAGACGGCAGCCGATGCCCGGCGTCGCCGACCCGGAACGTGAAGGCCACCCACGCAACCAAAGCGACGGCGAGCGGAAGGTAGCTGACGACAGTCACGCCGGTCGTGGCCGGGACGATCTCCCATACTTCCAGCGACGCCACCAGCAGGCTCGCGGTCACGCACCCGGCGGTGCCGAACAACAGCCGCAGCACGCCGGCGAGGTAAACCCGGTACCGGGCCGCCGAGGCAGCGGGCTGCGCGGCGTCGAGTTCCGGGCGGGCGCGCGGGAGGGCGATCCCCAACAAGCCGACGAGAACGGTGATCAGCAGCTGCGCGATGACGGTCGCGAAGGCGTGGCCGACCGTCGTCTCGCTGCGCCGGGCGACGTCGACGATCACTCCGTTCGGCGTCGGCAAGGTCGCGGGCAGCTCGCCGTATCGCCAGGCCCCGATCGCCGCCGTGATCCCGAACAGCACCGCCGCAGGTGCCAGGAAAATCCACTGTGGACGGACGGGGTCGGTGCGCAGGGAGGTATCGGTCGCGACTGCCTGGCGGGTGCCGGAATACCAGTCGCCGGAGCGTTTCGCGGCAGCGACCGTGCGGTGCGCGAGGTAGCCGAGGCCGCAGCAAGCAGCCGCGAGTACCGGCACCGCGAACGCGGCCGCCGATTCCCAGCGCAGTCCGGCCGAGGCGAACGCGACCAGGACGAACGCGAACGTGCCGGCCACCAGCACTCCGCGCGCGTAACGATGGTGCGCGCGGACGATCGCCGATTCGGCGATGCGCGCGGCCGGCACCCGTACGCCGAACGGAAGCGTCGGCCGCGTCAGCGCGGGCATCGCCCAGAACACGGTGGCCAGCAGGGCGATCACCGCAAGATCCAGCAAAACCGACGACGTCACGACGACGCCTTCGCACGGAAAGACTCGAGCACCGAGCCGCAGCGAGCGGTCACCTCGTCCGCGTCCAGCCCGAGCGCGACAGCCTCCGCCAGCAGCGTGCGGAGCCGTTCCTGCCATTCGTCGGCGAACCCGGATTCGGCGGGACCGGACCGGGCGTCGCGGCGGATCACCGCGCCGCTCTTGCGGTTGATGCGGATCAGGCCCTGCGCGCGGAGCAGGTCGTAGGCCTTGTTCACGGTGTGGAAGTTGATGCCGAGGTCGGCGCCGAGCTGCCGGGTGGACGGCAGCGCGTCGCCCTCGGCGAGGTCGCCCTCGGCGATCGCCTCCACGATCCGGTCGCGGATCTGCAGGTAGATCGGAGCCTCGCTGTCGAGATCCAGAGTCAGCAGCACCCGTCCAGGATATCTGCTATACATCTAATAGAACAGATAACGCAGGGGGTGGTGGCGATGGCGACGGCCGAGATCGTCGGCGACGGGCTCCGGGTGCGGTTCGCCCGCTGGGAGCGGTTCGCGGTGCGGCGCGAAGAAATCACGTTCCCGCTGGCCAGGGTCCAGACGGCCGAACTGGTCGGGAATCCGCTGGCCCGCACGCGCGGCGGCCGGATCGGGATGCTGGTCAGCGGGGTGTTCAAGGTCGGGGTGTGGGGGCTGGGGACCGGGACGCGCCAGCTGGTTTCGGCGCGCAGGCGCGGCCCGGCGCTGCGGATCGTCCTGGACGGCGGGAAGTTCGACGAACTGCTCCTCAGCCTGCCCGACGCGGCCGCGTTGGCCGACGCGATCAAGGCCCGCGCATGACCATCGCCGTCGCGAACCTGACCAAGCGGTTCGGCACGACCCCGGCAGTCACCGATCTGACGTTTTCCGCCGCTCCCGGGGAAATCACCGGTTTCCTCGGGACGAACGGATCCGGCAAGACCACCACGATGCGGATGCTGCTCGGCTTGGTTCGGCCGAGCGCCGGAACCGCGACGATCGAAGGCGTCCGGTACGCCGAGCTGCCGCATCCGGTCCGTACCGTCGGCGCCGTGCTCGACGGAGCGGACCCGCATCCGTCCTGCTCCGCGCGCGAGCACCTCCGCGTCTACGCCGCGATGGCCCGGTTGCCGCGCCGACGCGTCGACGAGGTCTTGGAGCAGCTGGAGATGACCGACTTCGCGGGGCGGCCGTCGCGCGGCTATTCCACTGGCATGCGGCGACGGCTCAGCCTCGCGACCGCGTTGCTCGGCGACCCGCGGGTGCTGGTGCTCGACGAACCCGGCAACGGACTGGACCCGCAGGGCATGGCGTGGCTGCGCGACCTGCTCACCGGGTTCGCCGCGAGCGGTCGCACCGTGCTCGTCTCCAGTCACGTGCTCAGCGAACTGGAGCAGATCGCCGGGCAGGTCGTGGTCATTCGCGACGGCCGCCTCGTCGCCGCCGGGGCGCTCGCGGAACTGTCCGGCGCGACCGCGTCCACCGCGCTCGTCCGCTCCCCCGACACCGACGGCCTCGCTCGAGCATTGGACGGAACCGCCGAGCGGATCGCGCCGGATCTCCTTCGCGTCACCGGTCTCAGCACCGCCGAGATCGCGGACCGGGCGGCCGCGGCCGGGCTGCGGATCCACGAGCTGACTCCGGAAAAGCCCGGCCTGGAACAGGTTTTCCTCGCCCTCACCTCGGGAGAGCGCCGATGATCGCCGCGGAACTGCGCCGGCTGCGCTCCACCCGGCTGTGGCTGTGGGCGTTCGTCACCGCCGCGGTGTGCGGCGGCGGCCTGGTCGGGCTGATCGGCTTGATCGGCCCGCAGCACGTCCAGCCGCCGATGCCCGGTCTCGACACCGCCGCCGGGGTGCGGAACGTGCTCGGCATGGCGACCGTGACGGTGCTGTTCCCCGCCGTCTTCGGCACTGTCGCGATGACGTCGGAATACCGGCACCGCACGATCTCCGTCACGTTCCTTTTCGCCCCGCGCCGCTGGCGGATCCTCACCGCGAAACTCGCGGCGTTCGCCGTCGGAGGTCTCTGCTACGGCGTCGTCACCGCGTCGGCCGCCGGGCTCGCGCTTTACGGAAGCGCCGCTTTCCATGGCGTGACAGTCGGTCTCGCGCCAGCTACCGTCGCCGAGCTTCTCCTCCGGATGGCCGCCGCGATGGCGATCTATACCGTGTTGGGCGTCGGAATCGGGGCGCTGCTGCGAAATCAGATCGCAGCGCTAGCTGTCGTGATCGGCTATCTGTACGTGGCCGAAATCGCGCTTCTCGCCATTCCCGGCGTGAACACGATCTACCCGTACCTGCCCGGTGGCGCGACCGCCGCGCTCACCGAATTCGGCTACCTCACCGACGCGCTGGCACAGCAGACCGGCCACGCGGGCGGGCAACTGCTGCCCACCGCGGGCGGCGCGCTCGTTCTCCTCGGGTACGCACTGGTCGCGGCCGGGCTGGCGGTCGCGTTCCCGCTGCGCCGGGACGTCACCTGACAGCTTCGTAGGCGGCCGCGGCGACCACCAAATCCTCCCAAGCCATCCCGACACTCTTGAACAGCCGTGGCCCCGAAGGCACCGCATGCCCCTGAGCCAGCGCTGCGAGCGGGACAAGATCATCCGCGGCGAGGGCACCGGATTCCAGTGCCAGCACCACATCCCCGGCCTCGCGGGTAGCCGCGCCGATTCCTTCGACGACCACTGTGGACCGTCCGATCAGGACATCGTCGACTTCCCGCGCTTCCGGTTCATGCGAACCGACGGCGACCACGGTGGCGTGTTCCGGGACTTTCGCGCCGTCGAAGACCGGGGTCCGCGACGAGGTGCAGCACACGACCAGATCGGCCGACGCCACGTCGTCCGGCGTTCCGACCCGCGCGAACGGGTACTGCTCGGCAAACGCTTGCGTCCGCTCGGGATTCCGCCCGACGACCACCACCTCCCGCACCGGCCGGACCGCCCGGAAAGCCTCGATGTGGCTCTCCGCCTGCGGGCCGGTCCCGAACACCACCAGGCGTTCCGCGTCCGGCACGGCAAGCAGGTCCGCCGCCACCGCGGAGACGGCCGCCGTGCGCACCGAGGTGAGCGCGACGCCGTCCAGGAGCGCCATCGGCGTGAGCGTCGGGCCGTCCATCAGCAGGTAGTGGCCTTGGATCCGCGGCAGGCCCCGCGCCGGGTTGTCCGGCGCGACGGACGCGACCTTGACCCCGGCGTAGCGGTCCCAGAACGCGGGCATGAGCAGGAACTGCCCGGTGGGCACGGGGACGACGGACCGCGGCGGGTCCTGGTCGGGGTCCAGGCCCGCGGCGAGCGCCGCGCGGACCGCATCGACGGCTTGCTGGACAGTCGGCCGGGCATCGAGGAGCAATCGCACTCCCGGAGCATGGCACAGGCCACCGACAGAACGTTGAGCCGCAGGTCACAACGCCTTAGATACAAGCTGGGATGCATGTTAGCGTCGAGCGCGTGACCGCTGTGAAACCCGCCGCCGACCGCGCCTACGAGCTCACCAAGGAACTGGTGCTCACCGGCGAGCTGCCCGGCGGGCACCTGTTCAGCGAGGGCGAGATCGCCGAGCGCCTCGGGGTCAGCCGGACTCCGGTGCGCGAGGCGTTCCTGCGGCTGCAGGTCGAAGGACTGCTCAACCTCATCCCGAAGCGCGGCGCGATCGTCGTGCCGATCACGCCCGGCGAGGCCGAAGACGTACTCGAAGCCCGCGAGGCCGTCGAGAGCGCAGCGGTACACCGGCTGGGCCGCCGTCCGGACCTGATCCCGGACGCGCTCAAGCAACTGCGCGCGGTGCTGGAAACCCAGCGCAGGCACGCGGACGCGGGCGACGTGCCCGCGTTCGCCGAGGCCGACGAGCTGTTCCACCGCACGATCGTCGCGGCAGGCGGCAATGCCCTGCTGCTCACCTTCTACACCACCCTCGCCGACCGCCAGCGCCGGATGAACGTCCACGCGCTCGCGCCGATCCCGGCCCGCCTGCCGCAGGTCGTCGGCGAGCACGAAGAGCTCCTGAACATCATCGCGGAGGCCGGGACGAAGGCCGACACCTTCGCCCCCGCCCTGCGAGCACACCTGGATTCGGTGCACCGTCGATGACTACTACCGCTGATCGCGCTCCTCTGCCCGGAACGCCCGAAACAACCACCCGCCCGGCCTGGTTCCCCGCCGCCGCCGCGGTGTTCGCCGCCGGATGGGGCGGCAACCAGTTCACGCCGCTGCTCGTGATGTACCACGCCGCGGGCTACTCCGCGTTCACCGTCGACGCCTTGCTCGGCGCGTACGTCGTCGGCCTCGTGCCCGGACTGCTGCTGTCCGGCGGACTGTCCAATCGGTACGGTCGCCGTCCGGTGATGTTCGCCGGAACCGTGGTGTCGCTGCTGGCGAGCGTGCTGCTGGCGCTCGGCCCGCTCGGCGTCGCGTGGATCGCCGGCGGCCGGTTCCTCTCCGGCATCGCGGTCGCGGTCGCGATGGCCGTGGGGTCCACCTGGATCAAGGAACTCGCCGACGCCGACCCGTACACCGCGGCCGACACCGGCACCCGCCGCGCGGCACTGTGCCTCACGCTCGGGCTCGGCATCGGCCCCGGCGTCGCCGGAGTGCTCGCGCAGTGGGGCCCGTGGCCGATGGTCCTCCCCTACCTGGTCCACATCGGACTCGCGCTGGTCTCGCTGGCCGCGGTCACGCGCAGTCCGGAAACGCTTACCGTCCGGACTGATTCGGTCCGCGCCGCACTTCCCGTCGCCACGCGGCATCCGCGGTTCCGCCGCGTGATCCTGCCTGCGGCGCCGTGGATTTTCGGCTCCTGCGGGGTGGCGTACGCGATCCTGCCGCAGCTGGTCCAGCACCGGACCGGGTCGTGGGCGCTGGCCTACTCCACCTTGCTGACCGTGTGCGCGATCGGCGCGGGCGTCGGGATTCAGCCGATCGCCAAGCGAGTCGACCGCGCCACCAGCGCGCGGGCCGTGCTCACCGGAATGACGGTGCTGTGCGTCGGACTCGTCCTGAGCGTCTTCGCGGCTGCCCAGGAATCGCCGTGGATCGCACTCGGCGCGGCGGTCGTGCTGGGAACCGCTTACGGCATCGTCGTGGTGTCCGGACTGCTGGAATTGCAACGCCTCGCCCGGCCGGACGAAATCGCGGAACTCACCGGCGTGTACTACGCGCTGGCGTACATCGGATTCCTCCTGCCGTCACTTTTAGCGGCACTGAACGGAGTAGCGGGCTACCCGGTGCTGCTCGCCTGCGTGGCACTGGTCGCGATCGCGGGAACCCTTGTGGTGTCCCGACACTCGCGCCGGCACCTGCCCCAGGACTGACCCCGATTCCGGCAAACGGGACCGAATGCGCGACCGCGCGGAAATTCGGTCCCGTTTGCCGGATTTGTTTCCCACTATTGTCTCTTGTGGATCGTGAAGGACTCGGAAAGAGTTCTGACTGCCGGGAAAACGAGCGTGCGACAAGTGCGCCCGATTTCATCGGGGCCGGTAACTCACGAACCCTTCTAGCAGGAAGTGGGAACTGCACATGGGGCGTTCCTCGCGATCCGTTCGCGCCCTAGTCATGGCTGCGACCGGCAGTCTGGTGCTGGCCGGGGTCACCCAGCCGGCGCAGGCTGCCGGGCCAGCCGCGGCTACGGCCGACACGACGCCGCAATCGGTGATCGTCGTCCTCTCCGACCAGCTGCCCAGCGCGCCGCCCACCAAGGCGGCCTCGGACACTCGCCGCGCCAAAGCCACCCAAGAACAGGACTCGGTGCTGGCCAAGCTCGCTGGCTCGGCACCGGCCAAGGTCAAGCACTTCGCTCTGGGCAACGCGTTTTCCGCCACCGTCACGCCCGCGCAGGCCGCACAGCTCGCGCACGACCCGGCGGTCGCGCAGGTGCTGCCGGACAGCAAGGTGACGCTGCCGGACGCCAAGCCGAGCGCACCGGCCGCCGCGCCGAAGGCAGGCGGACCGGCCACGTCGCAGGCCTTGCCGAACGCGACCTGCCCGAGCGACCCGGCGAAACCGTTGCTGGAGCCCGAAGCGCTGACCTCGATCCGCGCGTACAGCACCACCGGCGGGAAGAGCGCGTCCGACCTGGCCAACGGGGCCGGGGTGAAGGTCGCGTTCCTCGCCGACAACATGGACCCGAACTACGCGGACTTCATCCGTCCCGACGGCAGCCACGTGTTCTCGGACTACCAGGACTTCTCCGGCGACGGTCCGAACACGACCGACGCCGGGGCCGAGGCCTTCGGCGACGCTTCGTCGATCGCCGCACAGGGCGTCGTGGTCCACGATCTCTCGAAGTTCGTGAACGAGAAGCACCCGCTCCCGGCGGGCTGCAATATCGTCGTCAAGGGCGTCGCGCCGGGCGCGAGCCTGGTCGGCCTGAACGTTTTCGGCAAGACCGCCACGAACTCCGCGGTGCTGCAGGCGATCGACTACGCGGTGACCGTCGACCACGTCGACGTGATCAACGAGTCGCTCGGCCTCAACCAGTACCCGGATTCCAGCTCCCGCAACCTGTTCCAGGTCTTCAACGACCAGGCCGTGGCCGCGGGCGTCACGGTGACCGCCTCCAGCGGCGACGCGGGCACCACGTCCACGATCGGCAGCCCCGCCACCGACCCGCTGGTGATCTCCACCGGCGCGACGACCGACAACCGGCTGTACGCGCAGACCGGCTACGCGGCTTTCCCGTTCTCCAACGGGAAATGGGTGAGCGACAACATCTCCGCGCTGTCGTCGTCGGGCATCACGCAGAACGGCCGCACCATCGACCTCGTCGCGCCCGGCGAGGGCAACTGGGCCGACTGCGCGCCGGCGTACTCGGAATGCCGCAACTTCACCACGGTCCCGCAGCCGACCGACCTCGAATCGTTCGGCGGCACCAGTGAATCCGCCCCGCTGACCGCGGGGGTCGCCGCGCTGGTGATCCAGAGCTACCGCAATGCGCACCACGGTGCGTCGCCGTCGCCCGCGCAGGTGAAGCAGATCATCACCAGCACCGCGCGCGACCTCAACCTCCCGGCCGACGAACAGGGCGCTGGCCTTCTCGACGCGCGCGCGGCGGTCGAGGCCGCGCTCACCGCTCCGGGCTCGACCGGGGCGCCGACGGGAGTCGCGTCGAACATCTCGCTGTCGGCCGACCAGCTGACGCTGGAAGGCGCGCCGGGCAGCACGCAGCAGGCGTCGGTGAACGTCACCAACTCGGGCACCAAGCCGCTGACGGTCAGCACCGGCACGCGGACGTTCTCCCCGATGGGCACGCAGGCGCAGACCACCGCGTTCGACTCGACGAAGCTGCCGACGTTCCCGTACTACAACGGCACGAACTGGGCGTACAAGAAGGTCACGTTCTCCGTGCCGAACGGCGCGCAGCGACTGCTCGCGCGGATGGCGTGGCAGGGCAGCCCGAAGTCGGTCAACGGCCAGTCGGTCACCCCGGTGGTGCGGCTGACGCTGCTCGCGCCGGACGGCACTTTCGTCGCCAACAGCCGTCCGCAGGGCGGGGCCGCCACGGCGAACTACGCCAATGTGGACGTCACGCGGCCGGTCGCGGGCACGTGGACCGCGGTCCTGTACTCGGCGTCCGGACCGGCCGGTTACACCGGTGACGTCCAGCTCGCGACCACCGCGCAGCGCGCCGTCCCGTACGGCCAGGTGTCGCCGCAGATCCTGGAGCTCAAGCCGGGCCAGACCAAGCCGGTGCACGTCTCGCTGCAGACCCCGGCGAGCGGCGGCGACGCGGACTACTCGATCACCTTCGGCAGCTCCGACGGCCACCAGACCTCCGTGTCGGCCGTGCTGCGCAGCCTGATCCCGACCAAGAACGGACCGGGCTCCTTCAGCGGCACGATCACCGGGGGCAACGCGCGTGCCCAGTCGCCCGCGCAGACCTTCTCCTACGAATTCGATGTGCCGCGCGGCAAGCGGGACCTCGACGTCGCGGTGAAGCTGCAGGACCCGGGCACGCTGCTCGACGGCGTCCTGGTCGACCCGAACGGCGAACTCGCCGACGTGAACAGCAACGCCTTCCTCACCTCGGCCACGACGGTGGGGCAGGGCACCGGGTTGCAGCTCGTCGACGCGAACCCGCTGCCGGGCCGCTGGCACCTGGTGCTCGTCGTGCAGAACCCGGTGACGGGCAAGCAGATCGACCAGCCGTTCACCGGAACCGTCGGCTTCGACCAGGTCTCGGCCAGCGCCCCCGCGCTGCCGCAGTCCGCGTCGCTCGCCGCGGGCAAGGCCGTGACCGTGCCGGTGACGGTGCGCAACACCGGAGTCGAGCCGATCGCCATCGGCGTCGACGCGCGCACGAACGCCCGGCAAACGCTGCAGCCGCAGCCGATCCAGGGTTCGACCGAGGTCAACCTGCCGGAACTGAACACGGACGCACCGGTGTACTCGATTCCGCCGGAGACGAGCAAGTTCACCGTCGCGACGTCCTCGACCGTGCCCGCGCAGGCGGAGATCCAGGGCTCGGCGGCGGGCATCGACGTGCTCGGCGACCTGAAGTCCGCGCAGAACGGCAGCACGGTGTCGGTCGCGACGATCGGCGAGAAGACCGGGTATGTCACCAAGGGCGTCTGGTTCGCCGACGTGCAGGAGATCGGCCCGTTCGGTCCGGAAGGCGCGCCTGCCGGGCATTCGAGCTACACGGCGTCGATCCAGACGGCGGGCTTCGACGGTTCGGTGACGTCGTCGACCGGCGACCCGTACGGCCAGTCGGTGGACCCGAACGGCACCGGCGGCACGCCGCAGCTGGTGAAGCCGGGCGAGACCGCGACCGTGCTGGTGACGATCACGCCGTCGGGCAACCGCGGCGACAAGGTGGCCGGGCACTTGAACATCGTGACCGTGCCTTCGCTGCCGACCGGCGCGACCGGTCTGCCGCAGGTCGGAACCGGTGAGGTGCTGACGACTCTGCCGTACAGCTACCGCATCGGCTGATTTCGCGTTCCGTGAGGGGAACCCTGAGGGACTCTGAGTCCCTCAGGGTTCCCCTCACGTACGTCACGTGATGAGCGCGCGAAGGGATTCGGCGTGCGCGCGCGTCATTGCCGCACGGACGCGCGGGACGCAGTCAACGAGCGGCCCGTCGTCTGTCCAGGCCAGCACGAGAGTCGAATTCGTGGCCGCGCAATGCAATGGCCGGTAAGCGGTGTCCGGCATCGGCCTCGTCGGCGGAGCCGTGACGGTCAGAATTCCCGCCCCGTAACCAAAACACAGCACTGCCCATTCGCTGTTGGCGTAGCAGAGCCGCGGATCGGCACCGGCGTCGGCGAAGGCCGCTAGCAGTGCGCGCGTCCGGGGTTGCACTGCTTGGTCGAGAAGAACGCAGCGCTGCCCGGACAGCGCGGCCGGGGTGAGCGAGTCCGGAATGCCGAGCGGATGTCCGGGCGGAATGCCGACCACCAGCGGTTCCGTGGCTACCGACACCCATTCGAGAGGTCGTTCCCGCACGGCGTCCTGACGCAGCAGGCCGAGGTCCAGTTCGTCGCGAAGCAGCGCTTCGGCCAGCTCCGCCGCCGATTCGCCGGCCCGTACCGCCAATCCGGCGCCAGGATTGCGCAGGCCCACCTCGCGGATCAGCCGCGGCAGCACGGGCGTCAGCACCGAACCGATCCGGATCTGCGCCGCGGGGCGCTCCAGCCCGGCGCGAGCGGCGGTCAGCATCCGGTCGAATTGCGGCACCACCGCCGAGGCGTGTTCGAGCAGGAGCTCGCCGGTTTCGGTGAACAGCTTCCCGTCCGGTTCCGCGGCCAGCAGCGCGGCGCCGACCATCCGTTCCAGCCGCCGGATCCGCGGCACGAGTTTGGCCGGGGTGGTCCCGAGCGCGGTCGCCGCGGCGGCCACGCTGCCCGCCTCGGCGACCGCGACCAGCAGCTTCAGCTGCCGCAGCTCGAGGTCCGCGCCAGTGCGGATCAGCTGGTCCGGGCGGTCAGCCACGGCAGTTCCCCCGGAATCGCGCGCGGACCGTCGAAGCCGCCCCGTTCGTCGTGATAGGCGTCCAGGATCAACCCGGCCAGCAGGACCGCCCGCCCCGCGACCGGACTGTCCTCCCGGTACAGCAGGAAGTGGCTGGTCCGTGACCGCAGACCGGGGACCGGGCGGTGCACCACCCCCGGGGCGAGCGGGCGCGAGGCCTGGACGAGCGTGACGTCGCCCTGGTAGCGGACGATCTCGTCGCGCGGGCCGGAGACCGGCACGTAGTGGGCGATCACCGGGGCGAACCCGTACGGGCCGCACACCCGGGCCAGGAACTCGCGGCAGCGGTCCGGCCCGGTCGAGGAGATCCACCGCTCGTGCTCCAGGTCGGCCAGGTCCACCTCGCGGCGGGCGGCGAGCGGATGCCAGTCCGGGAGCATCATCAGCAGCGGGTCCTCGGCGAGGTCGATCCGGCCGGTGTTCGCGGGAAGCGGCACCTCGCACTGTTCGGACAGCACGGCGAGGTCGAGTTCGCCGCGGCCGAACCAGCCGAGCATCTCCGCGGTCGACTCGGCGGTCCGGATCTCCGCCCGGTCGCCGAGCCCGGTCGTCTCCAGCGCGCGGAGCAACGGGCCGGACAGCACGGTTTCCGACCAGCCGACCCGCAACGCGCTGTCGCGCTGGGCGCGGTGCTGCGCGAGAGCGGGCCCGATCCGGGCGGTGCGCGCGAGGATCCCGTCCGCGTAGTCGAGGATCAGCTGCCCGAACGGCGTGGGCCGCACCCCCGCGCGGGCGCGTTCGAACAGCGCCCGGCCGAGCAGTTCCTCGATCCTGCGCAGTTCGCGGCTGAGGGCGGGCTGCGGCAGCACCAGTTCGGTGGCCGCGCGGTTGAGGCTGCCCGCTTTGGCGATCGCCTGGAGGTGGCGCAAATGCTTGAGTTCCAACTCCACGAAAGTCCACGATATGACTCCCGCCGGGACGAGTGCACCGGCGAAAGTGTGGCAATCGCCCGACCAAAGTAGGAAATCCTCTTTCCGAACTGCGGCAGGGCTTCCCTCCCGCAGAAGTTCGTGAGGGGAACCCTCAGGGAATCAGATTCCGTGAGGGTTCCCCTCACGGACCTCCGCATCGCACGGCCGCCGCCGTCCCGCGACGGCATAACCGGCAGGCATTACCCGCGCCGCCCGGATCCCGGCACAGTGAGCGCACCAGACCCGCACCGCCGGGAGAAAACGCGGAATCGAGACGAGAAAAGGTGGAGATTTCCCATGTTCGACGCGACTCCGCTGTCTTCCGGCTGCGCCCGCCTGTATCCGGACGTCCGGCACGCCTGTGTCGGGGTGAGCCCGTTCAACGGCTATTTCACCGCGGAACGGCTGACCCGGCTCGCCGCCTGGACCGCGGACCGCTTCGCCGAGTTCTGCTTTTTCGTCCCGGACGAGGTCACCGCCTACACGCTCGAAGCGCTCGGATACCCGCCGGCCAGGGCGAAACAGAAGGCGCACCGGCAGTCCTGCCACGTGCACAACAAGATCGCCGCCGCGCTGCGCGCGCTGGACGTGCCCGACCCGGAGAGCCGGATCCTCGGCATGGCCCGGCTGCGCGAACTCCCCGCCTATCGGCGGCTGCTGGCGTCGGCGGAAAACCGCTTCGAAACCGACGGCGCATTCCGTTCCGCCTGCTACGGCGCTTCCACCTGGGTCCTGCAGGGCCGGACCGGAAACGTGCCGGACGAGCGGGCGCTGCGGCTCGCGGTGCGCTACTTCCTCGCCGAACTCCCGTTGTTCGCCGGTTCCGGGCTGATCACCGGAAATCCGCGGTCGATGTTCGTCTACCACCAGCGGGTGCCGTTTCTCGAGAAGTTCTTCGACCGGGAATTCGCGTTCCGGCCCGAGCCGGGCCAGGGTTTCCTGGTCGTCGCCGAAGCCGCGCTGGAAGCGACCGGCCGATGAGCGACCGCCACGACGACTATTCGCTGACCCGCGTCCCGGACGCCGCCCGCCGGTCCTGGCCGTCGGTCGCGGTGCAGCGGTTCGGGCAGGTCTCCTCGTTCCAGCAGTTCATCGTCGGCGCGCTGCTCGGCTACGGCATGACGTTCTGGCACGCGGTGCTGGCCATCACGATCGGTTCGGTGCTGCTGGAGGTCATCACCGTGCTGCTCGGCATCGCCGGGGTGCGCGAGGGACTGTCCACGTCGGTGCTCGCCCGCTGGGCCGGGTTCGGCCGGAAGGGCTCCGCGCTGGTCGGCCTGCTGGTCGCGGTCAGCCTCGCGGGCTGGTTCGGCGTGCAGAACGGGGTGTTCGCGCACGGGATGCGCGCGCTCGGCGGCGCGCTGCCGGAATGGGGCTGGGCGCTGGTCGGCGGGGCGGCGATCACCGTGATCACCGTCTACGGCTTCCGCCTGATGGCCTGGACCGCCTACCTCACCGTGCCCGCTTTCCTTGTGCTGGCCGGGTATTCGGTGCTGGACGCGCTGCACACGCACTCGCTCGCGGACCTGGTCGCCGCTCCCCCGCCGGGACCGCCGCTGTCGCTCGGCGCGGCGACCACGCTGGTGTCCGGGGCGTTCATCCTCGGCGCGCTGATGACGCCGGACATGACGCGGTTCAACCGCACCCGCGGCGACGTGGTCAAGCAGACCGTGCTCAGCGTGACGCTCGGCGAGTACCTGATCGGGCTGATCGGCGTGCTGCTCGCGCACGCCGCCGCGACCTCGGACGTCGTCGGCATCGTCACCACCTCCTCAGGGCTGCTCGGCACCCTGGTGCTGGCCACCGCGATCCTCAAGATCAACGACTGGAACCTGTACTCCTCCTCGCTCGGCCTGGTCAACGTCGTGGACGTGCTGTTCGACCGCAAAGTCAGCCGGGTGCGCGTGGTCCTGGTGCTCGGGGTGTTCGGCACCGCCGCGTCCGCGCTGGGGATCGCCGACAATTTCGCCGGGTTCCTCACCGCGGTCGGCGTGCTCGCCCCGCCGGTCGCCGGGGTGCTCATCGCGGAGTACTTCGTGCTTCGCCGGTGCCGTCCCGTTTTCGCCGCCCTGCGCCGCGGGCAGGCGGTCGCCGGTCGCGACTGGGAACCGGCCGCACTCGTCAGCTGGACCCTCGGGACCGCTTTCGCGCTCGTCTTCGACTTCGGGATTCCCACGATCAACTCGGTGGTCGTGGCGTTCGTCTGTCACCTCGCGGCGGGCCTGCTGGCCCGCCGCCGGAACCCGGGAGGAACCGGCATGCTGCCGCTGATCGGCCGCCAAGAGCTGAAAACCGCGATGGACGAGGGCACGGTGATCGTCGTCGACACCATGCCGCCCGACTACTACGCCCGCGAACACCTTCCCGGCGCCCGCAACATCCCCGGCTTCCCCTACGAGCAGGCCGCGCGGTTCACCGACGAGCACGCGCCGGGGGTGGTCCCGGACAAGACCGCGGCGATCGTCGTCTACTGCGCCAACACCCCTTGCCGCAACAGCGAATTCGTCGGCGCCCGGCTGCTCGAACTCGGGTACGCCGACGTCCGCAAGTACCGCGAAGGAATCGAAGACTGGGTCGAAGCCGGGCATTCCACCGAAACCGGCCCCGCCCCCGAAGCCCCGGCGCGCCCGGCGCCGGTGCCGGTCAACCACCCCGAATAGAGGAGAAGAACATGGGAACCAGAATCCGGATGTTCGCGGCCGTCACGGCGATCACGGCGGGAATCCTCGGCGGTGCGGCGGCGACGCCGGCGAGCGCCGCCCCGGCGTCTTACGTTTCGCTGGCCCCGCAGGACGAGACCGTCATCGACGTCACCTCGGCCAACTACGACCAGGTGATGGAGATGTCCAAGACCAAGCCGGTGGTGCTGGACTTCTACGCCAGCTGGTGCGGTCCCTGTCAGAAGATGGCCCCCTACCTGGAGAAATACCACGCCGCCGACAACGGCAAGTGGATCTGGGCGAAGGTGGACCTGAGCGAGCAGGGCCAGAACAAGGAGGTCGCCGACAAGTACGGCATCGAGTACATTCCGACGCTGATCGACGTCTCCAGCGGCCAGGAGAAGGGCAGCCGGGTGGTCGGATTCGACGAGGGCAGCGGCCCCGACGACCTGCGCACCTGGCTGAACGGTCTCTGACATCGACGACCGCCGCCGAGGCTCCCCGAGGTCCCGGCGGCGGTCCCCCGAAGGGATAACCATGAAACGCACCCCGAAAGCCGTCGTGCTGGCGGCGCTTCTCTGTGTCGCGGCCGGCACGGTGGCGCCCGCGGCGGTCGCGGAAGACACCGCGGTGTACATCGTGCGGCTCAAGCCGATGGACAAGGACAAGGACAAGGTCACCGCCGCCGCGAACGCGCTGATCGCCAAGTACGGCGGCACGCTGCGCCGGGTCTACTACTCGGTCTCGCAGGCGTTTTCCCTTTCGCTGACCAAGGAACAGCACGACAAGTACCTGACCGACGCCGCGGTCACCACGGTCGGGGCCAACCAGGTCTACACCGCGGCTGGCACCCAGGACGACCCGCCTTCGTGGGGACAGGACCGGATCGACCAGACGGACCTCCCGCTCGACGGCAGCTACACCTACCCGAACACCGCGGCCAATGTGCACATTTATGTGCTCGACACCGGGGTGCGCACCAGCCACCACGACTTCGACGGCCGCGCGCACGCCGCGTACGACGCGGTCGATCCCGACAACGACCAAAGCGGATCGGACTGCAACGGCCACGGCACGCAAGTCGCGGCCGCCATCGCGGGCCGCCGCTACGGGGTCGCGAAAGAGGCTTCGGTCGAGTCGGTGCGCACTCTCGGCTGCGACGGCACGGGCACGTCCGAGGAGATTCTGTCCGCTTTGGACTGGGTGAACCTCAACGCACAGCGCCCGGCCCTGCTGAACCTCAGCTTCGCCGGTCCGAGCGGCACGGTCCTCGACATCCAGCTCTACAAGATGACCCAGAACGGCCTCGCCTACACCGTCGCCGCGGGCAACGGCGACGGCAGCACCGGGGTGAACGCCTGCGACGTCACACCCGCCCGGCAGACCACCGGGATCACCGTGGGCGCCACCGATCAGGCCGACCGCCGGGTGCCGTCGTCGAATTTCGGCAGCTGCGTGGACCTTTACGCGCCAGGCAAGGACATTCCGACGGCGGACAGCACCGGCGACTGCGCGTCCGCCGTGGTTTCCGGGACGTCGATCGCTTCGGCGGAAGCCGCCGGGGTGGCCGCGATGTTCCTGTCCGCGCACCCGGACGCCACGCCGGACCAGGTGGCCAAGGGCATGACCGACGCGGCCACGAAGGACAAGGTCGTCGATCCCGGCGACGGATCGCACAACCTGCTGCTGCACACCGCATAACCGGTCGCGGCCGGGCCGCCAAAACCACCGCCCAACCCGCTGCAGCACCAATGCCAGGAACTTACGGCGGGCGAGACCAACTGTCCGTGAGGGGAACCCTGAGGGACTCTGAGTCCCTCAGGGTTCCCCTCACGGACAGTTGGCAACGGTCACGGGGTCATCAACCGGGCATTCCGGTTCCTGGCATTGGCTACTGCACACCACACAACCCGCGGCCGGGCCGCGGGCCGCCACGACCCCGAGGACCCCGCCATGGACGTCACGGCACCGCCCGGCCGCACCGCGCTCCCCCTCCCCGCCCTGCTGGCCCTGGCCGCCTCGGTGTTCCTGGGCTGCCTGACCGAGATCGTCCCGGCCGGAATCCTGCTCCCCGCCGCGGCCGACCTCGGCGTTTCCCCGGCCGCCGCGGGACAGCTGGTGACGGTGTACGCGATCACCACCGCGCTCACCGCGCTGCCGCTGACCGCGGCGTCGGCCCGGGTGCCCCGCCGGAAACTCCTGCTCCTGCTGGTCGCCGGGTTCGTGGCGACCAACCTGGCGATCGCGCTGTCCCCATGGTTCGCGCTGGTGCTCGCGGCGCGGGTGGCTTCCGGAGCGCTCACCGGGATTCTGTGGTCCCTCGTGGCGAACTACGCCATGCGCCTCGTGCCCGCGGCGCGTGCTGGCCGCGCGCTCGCCGTCGCGATGGCGGGCACCCCGGTCGGTTTCGCGCTCGGAGTCCCGGCCGGCGCCGCCCTCGGCGAACTCGTCGGCTGGCGCTGGGTGTTCGCCGGAATGGCCCTCGTCGCGGCACCGCTGCTGTGGTGGATCGTGGCGGTGGTTCCGCCGCTGTCCGGCGAGGAACCGGGTGCGCGGACGAGTCTCCGCGCAGTGCTGCGCACGCCGGGGCTGCGCCCGCTGTTGCTTCTGGTGATCGCATTCTCGCTGGCGCACAACATGTTCTACACCTATCTCGGACCGTTCTACGCCGGTCGCGGGCATCTCGCGCTGTTGAGCGCCGGGCTGTTGCTGTTCGGCGCCGCCACGGTGGCCGGGCTGTGGCTGGTCGGACTCGCCCTCGACCGGCATCCCCGCGCCGTGCTCACGTGCTGCGCCGCCGTCACCGCTTGCTGTTTCGGGATACTGGTCTTCGGCGGCCGCGATCCGGTGCTGCTGCTGGCCGCGTGTGCGTTGTGGGGCTTGGCTTTCGGCGGCGCGCCGACGTCGTTCCAAGCGGTCACCGCGGTCCTGGCCGGACGCCGTGCCGACATCGCGCAGTCGCTGACCATCGCCAGCTGGAACGGAGCCGTCGCGGGCGGCGCGCTGATCGGCGGCGTCCTGCTCGGCACGGCGCCCGGCGCACTGCCCTGGACGGCCATCGCGCTGATGGTCGTGCCGGTTTGCCTTTCCCGTTTTGTTCTCCAGCAACGGTGAAACGCCGGTCAGCTTTCAGCGCCCTTCCCCGGATTCGGCGGGCACCGGGCTGGTAGCGGCGGCCTGGCAGGCACCGAAGCCCTCGGCACGCAGCAGAATATGTCCATTGTGGACCCGGATCGCGGTCTCGGTCGCGTCGCTCACCGCCGAAACCCCTGCCGCGGCAGCCACCGCGCCGGTCTCGTCCACGATCACGCGCACGTTCGGCCACGCCGATTCCGGGCACGAGCGCTTCAGCAATCCGCGCAGATCCGCCAGCACCAGATTGGTCAACGGCACCAGCTCCCCCGGCTGACCAGTCACCACCACGAGCGTGACCTCGCCAGCCGCACGCAAGGCCTCCTCCACCGCGGACAACCGGTGCAGCCCGATCACCGCGACCACGCCGTCGCCGTCGATGCGCGCCGGGCGTTCGCGCATAGCGTCGAAAACCTCTGGCGGAGACCAGGATTCCCCTGCCGCCCGCGCTTGCGGCACGATCGGCGGCTCCGGCCAGGTGTCGCTCAGTCCTAGCGTGGGCAACGCTTCGCACGCGCGCACGACATTGAACGGCTCGCCGAAACCGGGTGCCGCGGCCGCGAGCTGACTCGCGCCGTGCAGCATCGTCAGCGCCGCTTCCGCCACCCGCACCAACCGGCCCGACGACGGCGAAAGCCGTTCCAGCGCCAGGCCGAGCACAATCGCGTCGAAGCGCAGCAACTGCGCGTACGGCCGGTGGGTGAGTTCGTCGGCAAGGATTTCCGGCAGCAGGTCGACGCCGAGGCGTGCGTCCAAGTCGGTGGCCAGCGGCAGCCGGGCGACCCACGCGCGGGCGAACGCGCCGAGCGCTTCGGCGGGCGTCAAGCCAGGGTCCGGTTCGGGCGGCTGGGCGGCGAACCGCTCCGCCTCGGCCGCGAGCACGGCGAAGTAGAGCGCGCGTTTGCCAGGGAAGTTGGAGTAGACCGCGCCGCGGGTGAGCTCGGCGCGCTCGGCGATCACGTCGATCTTGGCGTCGCGGAACCCGCGCTCGGTGAACTCGTCGCGAGCGGCGGCCAGCACCTTCGCCCGGTTGCGCTCCTGAGTCTGCGCCCTGGTCAGCCGCGCCATCGTGAGTCCTCCCGGTCCGCTTCCTTGCCAAGATACCGCCACCATTCATATGATGAGATCATCTGAATTACCCATCTGGAGGTTGCTGGTGTCTGCTTTGGCCCCCGTTCCCGAACTCGACCTGACCGATCCGGCCGTCACGAGCGACCCGTTCGCGACTTACGGCGCCGCTCGCGAGCAGGGCCCGCTCGCCAAGCTGACCGGCCCCGGCATCCCGCCGATGTGGGTGCTGACGCGGCACGCCGAAGCCCGCGCGATGCTCACTGACCAGCGGTTCGCCTTGAGCGAGGCCAGTTACCAGCGGCCGGACGTGCCCGAGCACTGCCGTCCTTACCTGCGGACCATGCAGGAAATGGAGGGCGCCGAGCACACCCGGCTGCGCCGTCTCGCCACGCCCGCGTTCGCCGCCCGCCGCGCGCTGGATTTCCGTCCGGAGATCGAGAAAATCGTCGCCCGGTATCTGGACGCGCTGCCTTCGGAAGGCCCGGTCGACCTGCTGACCGAGTTCGCCCAGCCGCTGCCGATGGAGGTCATCTGCGCGCTCGTCGGGGTGCCGGAAGCGCAGCGGCCGCGCTGGCACGAATACGGCGCGGCGGTCGTCCAGGTGTCCGGCGACGAATTCGCCACCGCCGTGCCCGGGATCATCGACAGCTCGCGGACTTTGGTCGCGCATCCCGACAGCGCGATGCTCGCGCATCTGACGGATGCGGGCCTGACGGAAACGGAAGCCGTCGCGTTGGTCTGGCAGCTCGTTCTGGCCGGGCAGACACCGGCGAATTTCATCGCCAATTCCGTGGAAACCCTGCTGGCGCACCCGGATCAGCTCGAACTGCTGCGCACGGAACCGGAACTGTGGCCGGGCGCGGTCGAGGAATTGATGCGCTGGTGCGGTTCGCAGCTGCTGACGATTCCCCGGCGGGCGACCGAGGACCTGGAATTGTGCGGCGTGCGGATCCGCGAGGGCGAGCCGGTGACCGCGTCGATCGCGGCGGCGAACCGGGACCCGCGCGTCTTCGAAGATCCGGACCGCTTCGACGTGCGCCGTTCGGCGGGCGCGCACCTCGGTTTCGCGCACGGGCCGCATTTCTGCCTCGGTGCGTCGTTCGCGCGGGTGCAGGCGGAGGCGGCGCTGACCGCGTTGCTGGACCGGTTCGCCGGACTGCGTGTCCTCGAGGCGAAGCGGGTACCCGACCCCGGAACCTGGCGGCTCGCCGGACTGACCGTCGATTGGTAACGCCCTCGATCGGGTGAGGTCCCGGCGACGGCGCCCAGGTCCGGCTACCGTTTCGCCAGGTCAGCACGACACCCAGGGAGGCATCCATGTCCACGCCCATTCCGCCCGTCCTCGGTTTCGCGGTGCTCGACCCGCGGCGCGCGTGGCCGCTCGTGCTCACGCGCGGGATCCTGGGCGTCCTGTTCGGCGTGCTCGCGCTGGTGTGGCCGGGGATCACCGTGCTGGCGCTGGCTTTCCTGTTCGGGATCTACGTGCTGATCGACGCGGTCGGCGCGATCATGCAGGCGTTCCGGCCGGGCGACGGCGCGCACCGGATCGCGTACGCGCTGCTCGCTGTGCTGGGCCTGGTCGCCGGGATCATGACGCTCGTGTGGCCCGGGGTGACCGTGCTGGTGCTGGCGACGCTCGTCGGGGCGTGGGCGGTGGTCACCGGGATCATGGAAATCGTCGCCGCGATCCGGCTGCGCAAGCAGATCACCGGCGAGGCGTTTCTCATCGTGGCGGGCGCGCTTTCGGTGATCGCCGGGGTGCTCGTGCTGTTCCACCCGATCGCCGGGGCCTTCGGCGTCGCGCTGCTGATCGGGATTTACGCGGTCATTTACGGGGTAACCCTGGTGGTCCTGTCGTTCCGGTTGCGTTCGCTGGCGAAATCCGCAGACCCAGCGAATCAGCCGAACTAGCGGGACAATCGGCAGCGACCGGTTTTGCGACGGAGGGACCACCGATGGCGCAGCACTACCCCGGCGATTACGGGGAGGACACCCGGCCAGGCATCGACGCGGCGAGGCTGTGGGCGGGCGGTGTGGCCACCGCGGTAGTCGCGGCGCTCGTGGCGGTGGTCGGCCTGCTGATCGCGCGAGGGATTTTCGACGTGCCCGTCCTGGCCCCGAAAGGCGATGGCCTGTGGGGCAAGGCGAGCACGCCGACGTACGCGATCTCCGCCGCTGCTGTCGCGCTGCTGGCGACGGGGCTGATGCACCTGCTGAGCGTGGCGACACCCGCGCCGGGCCAGTTCTTCGGCTGGATCATGGTGCTGGTCACGGCCATCGCGGTGGTCCTGCCGCTCACCCTGACGGTGGGCATGGAGGCGAAGATCGCCACGGCGGCGATCAACCTGGTGATCGGCTTGGTGATCGCTTCCCTGGTGAGCAGCATGGCGGCCAGTGCCCGGACGTTGCACCGGCGGAAGCGGAGCAGCCGGGCGGAGCAGCAGCCGCCCCCGCCTCCGCCTACGCGGCAGTGGCCGGAGGGGCCGACTACGTATTACGACCGCTGAGTCGTTCCGGGGTCTCGCGAACCATCCGGACGGCGGAGCGGGTTCCACCCCGATTGCCGCTTTCTTCCGTCGGCTGAAGGCTGATCATGGAGGAATGGCCGGCCCCGCCCCGAACGACTCCCGCACCGACGGCGTCCTCTCCAGCCGGACGATCCTGGTCTGCGCGGTAGCAGTGGCCGCGGTCGCGGCGGGCGCGTGCTGGATTCTCTTCGCCTGGTACGGACACGGCACCGAAGCGGACCGCATCCGGCTGGACGGAATCCGGACAGTGGGCACGATCGTGGTGGGCACCGGCGGCGCACTGGCGCTCCTGCTCGCCGCCCGTCGTCAGCAGACCGCCGAACGGGACCTCGCGACCAAACGCGCGGAATTGCGCTTGCGCGAGCAGGCGAATGACGATGCCCGCCACGACGCGACCGAACGGCGGATCAGCGAGCTCTACCTCAAGGCCGTCGAGCAACTCGGAGCCGGGAAGGCTCCGGTACGGCTGGCCGGGCTGTACGCGCTGGACCGCCTGGCCCAGGAAAACCCGCGGCTGCGCCCGACGATCGCCAACGTGCTGAGCGCCTACCTGCGCATGCCGTACGACCTTCCGGTCGACAGTGCCGACCCGCAACCGCGGCAGGAACGCGAGGTCCGGCTCACCGCGCAACGGCTGCTGGTCCAGCACCTCGTACCCGATGCCCCGCAGGAACTGTTCTGGAGCGGGGTGGAACTCGATCTTTCGGGTGCGGTGCTGTTCGACTTCACTTTGAACAGCGCCGCGCTGCACAACGCCCGCTTCGCCGGCGCCCGCTTCATCGGCGACGCCTGGTTTCACGAGGTCACGTTCACCGGCACGACTCGCTTCGACGACGCTGTCTTCGAGAACGACGCCTGGTTCGTCCGAGCCACCTTCTCCGGCAGCGCCGATCTCGGGCACACCGTCTTCCGTGGCGAAGCACGCTTCGAGGACACCGAATTCGTCGGGACCATCATGTTCCGCCACGCGAAGTTCGAGCAAGCCGCGCGATTCGACCATGCGCTGCTCCGCGGCGTCGCCCGTTTCAGCGGTGCGGAATTCGAACGCAGTGCGAGGTTCGACGGGGCTGGTTTCATGACCGCACCGGTGTTCGACGACGAGGCCGCGACCCAGAGCGCGTACTTCGACCGCGCCCGTTTCGGGAAGGAGGCGTGGTTCGACCAGGTGAGCTTCACGAACTACACCACCTTCGAAAACGCCAACTTCGACGGTGACGTGGGTTTCGACGGCACCACCCTCAACGGCGCGTCTTACCGACCTCCGCAGCTCCAGTCCGACCGGCTCAGCCTCGAGGACACCGTCTAGCGCCGCCGAGGCTGCCGAACCGCCTCCGTTATCGCGTCCAGCACCCGGGTGGCCACGTCCGGATCCGACAGCTCCGGCAACGGCCGATCCACCGGCGCGAGCGTCGTCAACGCGTGCGCGCAAGCCCGGTGCACGTCCAGATGGTCCATCGGGTCGGACACGCCCAGCCCCCGCCGCAGGGCCGCGAACAGCCCCGGCAGCGGCAGCAGCCTCGCGCACCGATCCGGCGGCATCAGCGCGGAACCCCCGAACTCCCCCACCACGTCGACCACCACCGTCGCGTTCCGGGCGACTTCCGGCAGCGGGAACCCGGCCGCGTCGTCTCGCCGCCAGGCCACCACCTCGCCCACCCCGGACGCCACCAGAAGCGGTACCAGCAACGGCATCGTGTCCGAACCGGCTACCACCACTTTCGCGTCGAACGGCGCGACGTGCAGCCGTCGCGAGCGGATCAGCACTGCTGCGGTCAGCACGATCCCGGCGGTTTCTTCCTCGGTGACGACTGGAACAGTCAAGGCGAGTTCCCGTTGCGCCGCACGCGCTTTCGCCGGTTCCGCCCCGGTCAGGTACACCGCCGCGACCTCGTCCGGCAGCGAGCGCAAGGCGGCCGCCAGTTCCGCCGCGTCCCTCGACCGCACGGTGAACGCCGACGTCGGCACGCCGGTGTGCTCCCGGATCGCCCGCGCGTCCTCCTGCGGCCGCGACACCCCGGCCGACGCGCCGTCCCCGACTATCGCCAGTTCAGGGTGCGCCCAGCTCATCGGCCGGACTCGCCGAGGTCGATGTCGTTCTGCTGCGCGATTTCCCGCAGTTCGGCCAATCTCTCGCGGTGGCCCTCCGCCTCGTCCTCGCCGGCGTGCTCCAGCGCCCGCTGCGCCGCCGCGATGCCCCGCTTCAGTTCCCGCACGAATTCGCTCGTCACATCGCCTCCGGTCGGATCGTCCGTCTCAGCTCTCCGGGGAACGCGGGCCGCCCGCGTGCGCGGTGCGCAGGTCGTCGAGCAGCTCGGCCTGACCCGACAGCACGCCGGTCAGGATCTCGCGCGCGACCGCCAGCAGCTCCGCGACCTGCGGGCTGGTCAGCGAGTAATAGACGCTCGACCCTTCCTTGCGCGTGGTGACCAGCCCCATCCGCCGCAGCACCGCGAGCTGCTGCGACAGGTTCGCCGGCTCGATCCCGACCTCCGGCAGCATCTCCGCGACGGCGTGCTCGCGCTGCGACAACAGCTCCAGCACCCGGATCCGCGCCGGATGGCCGAGCGTCTTGAAGAACTCGGCTTTCAGCTGGTAGAGCGGTCTGCTCACGATGCCGCCTCCGGGTCTCGCCTTCCCGCGCCGGAGGGAAGGGTTCAGCAATTGCAAATATTAGCAATTGCCGAACCAGTTAGACACCGGGCCTCCTCAACGCTCTGCGGGACCGAACTCGGCCGCGTGATCGGCCACCCACTGGGCGAAAGTCCGCGCCGGGACCCCGGTGACGTCCTCCACCGTCGTCGTCGGCCGGTCAGGTTCGCGACCGGCCAAGCGGGCGAACGCGTCGAGCATGGCGTCCGCGTACTTCGCCGGGATCCGCTCGAGCAGGAGTTCGCGCGCGGCCTCCCGGGACACCTCCTCCCAGCGGGTCTGGCGGCCGATCACCTCCCCGATCACCCGGACCTGCTCGACCTGCGTGAGCGCGGCGGCGCCGGTGAGGTCGTACTTGGCGCCGACGTGCCCGTCGGAAGTCAGCGCGGTCACCGCGACCGCCGCCATGTCGGCCTCGTGGATGAGCGTCGAGTACACCGGGCCGTAAGCCCCCCGAACGACGCCGTCCTCGCGAACCTGCGACGCCCAGCCGAGCGTGTTGGCCGCGAAGCCGTGCGGTTGAAGGAACGTCCACTCCAGACTCGTGCGCTCGATCGCCTTCTCCACCGAGCGATGGACCTGGCTGATCGCGTCGTCCGAGTCACTGCGCGCCGCGGCCGACGACAACAGCACCAACCGACGAGCGCTTCCGGCGATCGTGTCCGCGATCTCCTGGGCCGGATCGGCGGAAATCAGCGGCCACATCAAGAATACCGAGTCCACGCCCCGCAACGCGGCGCGCAGACTGTCCACATCAGACAGATCACCGGGAACGACCTCAACGCCGCCGGGCAGATTGGCCTGTTCCGGCCGCCGAGCCAACGCGCGCACGGGAAGGCCGCGCTCAGTCAGCTGAACAACCACCTGACGGCCGACGTTGCCGGTGGCGCCGAGCACCAGAGTCATGGTCATGGGAGTACCTCCTTGTGTCGCAATGAGGCTCACCGTAGGTTTTGGGCTATCCTTTCGTAAGTACGAACCGCGAGGTAAGCTCCCGACATGGGAGTAGGCATCGAGGCAGGACGCCGCGCCGCCGCGGACCCGGGTGACGCATTCAACAGCGACTGCCCCGGCCGAGAGGTGTTCAACCACGTGTGCAGCCGCTGGGGCATGCTGCTCCTGCTCTCGCTGCGCGATCGACCGGCGCGCTTCTACGAACTGCGCGACACCATCGGCGGGATCAGCGAGAAGATGCTCTCGCAGAACCTCCGCACCCTGACCCGGGATGGGTTGATCCACCGTGCGGTGGAGCCCGCTACGCCGCCTAAGGTGACGTACTCGCTCACCGAACTTGGCCAGGAGCTCACGACGCCGTTGCAGGGGCTGCTCGATTGGGTCGGTGCGCGGACGATTGATGTGGTCAAGGCGCAGCGGCGGCATGATCGGCAGCACAAACCCGCGTCCTGAACGAGGCAACCCCAGCAGGCAGTAACGGTCGGTCCGGAACAGCGAACCCTGTATGTAACAGCCTCGGTGTTCCATCCGATTTATGTGATATGGCTGGGCCAAATGGCGGAAAAGGGCAACGATCGCAGTCTGGAACCAAGGCTGCCGCAAGGATTGTTGCACGCCTTGAGGCAGATGTCGCAGCTCACGTCGCGCGTTATGGCACCAAACGTCGCCGCAAGCCGGGCCCCTTCCCCGCAGAGGCTCGCCAACACGAACGTGATCTCGAAGAGGCCCTTCGGGCTGTCATCCGGGTTTTCGAACGGAATCCGGCCCATTCCGTTCGGCAAAACGGTGTCCGCGCTCGTGCCTGGGCAACAATCCACCGGCTGCGCGGCACAAAGCCGAGGCTATTCGCTCCGGGCAAGGACAGGGCGAAGAAACGGATCAGCGGGCCGCTGTACCCGATGCGCCATGTACAGATTGTCAGCGGCGGACACCCGGGCTTGGGGAAGCGCGCCTGACCCCTCAGACGGCCTGGCACTCATGACAGCCTCGACGAGGCTCGATCATGAGCAGCCAGAACCGCCCGGACTACCGGATCAAGAACCTCAGCCCTTCAAAAGCTGCCGAGCCATCACGAGCCGCTGGATCTGGTTCGTGCCCTCGTAGATCTGGGTGATCTTCGCGTCCCGCATCATGCGCTCCAGCGGGAAGTCCCGCGTGTACCCGTACCCGCCAAGCAGCTGGACCGCGTCCGTGGTCACGCTCATCGCCACATCCGAGGCGTGGCACTTCGCCGCCGCGCCGAAGAACGACAGGTCGGCATCCCCGCGTTCGGACTTCGCCGCCGCGGTGTACACCATCTGGCGCGCCGTCTCGACTGCCATCGCCATGTCCGCCAGCATGAACTGGATTCCCTGGAAGTCCGCGATGTGCTTGCCGAACTGCTTGCGCTCCTTGACATACGCCAGCGCGTGGTCCAGCGCGCCCTGGGCGATCCCGACAGCCTGCGCGGCGATCGTCACGCGGGTGTGGTCGAGCGTCCGCAGGGCGATCTTCAGGCCCTGACCCGGCTCTCCGACCATCCGGTCACCGGGAATGCGCACCTGGTCGAACAGCAGCTCACGCGTCGGCGAGCCCTTGACGCCCAGTTTCTTTTCCTTGGCACCGAAAGAAAAACCAGCGTCGGACTTTTCCACCACGAACGCGCTCACGTTGGCGCCGCGGCGGCCGTCCGGGTCGGTTACCGCCAGCACCGTGTAGTACTCCGACACGCCGGCGTTGGTGATCCACGACTTCTGTCCATTGAGGATCCAGTCGTCGCCGGAAGGGGTGGCGCGGCACCGCATCGAGGCGGTGTCCGAGCCTGCGTCGCGTTCGGACAGTCCATAGGAGAATCCGGCCTCGCCCGAAGCCAGCGGCGGCAGGTATTTCGCCTTGACGTCCTCGTTCGCGGCCAGGATCAGCGGCAGGCTGCCGAGTTTGTTCACCGCGGGAATGAGCGAGGACGACGCGCACACTCGCGCCACTTCCTCGATCACGATGCAAGTGGCCAGAGCGTCGGCACCGGCGCCGCCGTACTGCTCCGGCACGTGCGGGGCGTGGAAGTCCGACGCGACCAGTGCGTCGTAGGACGCCTTGGGGAATTCTTCGCGCTCGTCGGCCTCGGCGGCGTGCGGGGCGATCTGCTCTTCGGCGACCGCGCGGACGGCCTCGCGGATCGCTTCGTGGTCTTCGTTGATTTTGAACAGGTCGAAACTCATCGGGATCTCCTCGCCGGAACTCAGTAGGTGTAGAAGCCGCGGCCGGTCTTGCGGCCCAGCAGGCCCGCGTCGACCATCCGGGCCAGCAGCGGCGGCGGCGCGTACAGCGGCTCCTTGAACTCCTCGTACAGCGATTCCGCGACCGCCTTCGTGGTGTCGAGCCCGATCAGGTCGGCCAGCGCGAGCGGGCCCTGCGGGTGCGCGGCGCCGCGCACGAGGCCCTCGTCGATCGCTTCCTTCGTCGCGAAGCCCGACTCCAGCATGCGCACGGCGGCGAGGATGAACGGGATCAGCAGCGCGTTCACCACGAACCCGGCCCGGTCCTGGCACAGGATCGCGTGCTTGCCGAGCGTCTCCTCGGCGAACTTCCGCGCGCGGTCGGTGGTCTCGTCGCCGGTGAGCAGGCTCGGCACCAGCTCGACCAGCGGCAGCACCGGGACCGGGTTGAAGAAGTGGATGCCGAGCACCTGCGCCGGCCGCTGAGTCGCGGTGCCGAGCTTCATGATCGGGATCGAGGACGTGTTGGACGCCAGCACCGCGTCCGGCGCGGCGACGATCTTGTCCAGCTTCTTGAACAGCTCCGCCTTGACCGCCTCGTTCTCCACGATCGCCTCGACGACGAGCGTGCGGTCGGCCAGGTCGTCGAGGTTCTCGGTGATCCGGATCCGCCCCAGCACGTCGGCCGCGGACGCGATCTTCCCCTTGCGCTCGGCCCGGGCCAGCGAGGCTTCGAGCCGCGCCCGGCCCGCGTCGGCGGCGGCCTGGCTCGACTCGACCGCCACGACGTCCAGCCCGGCCCGGGCGCACACCTCGGCGATCCCCGCCCCCATCTGGCCGCAGCCGACCACGCCGACGAGCTCCACGTGCCTCACCCATCCCTCCGGTACTTGGTTTCATGATGACGGTACTCAGTACCGACGGGTAGGCCAGGGCGGGGTGGCCCACCTCACCCTGCTCGCTCGGGCCGGCAGGCGATTAGGCTGGCCGCAGCGTGCGTGCGAAAGGTGGCCCGATGCCCGACAAACCGGCCAAGCAACGGCTGACCGAGGCCGCGTTCGCGCTGTTCGAGGAGCGCGGGTACGACCAGACGACGGTCGACGACATCACCGACCGCGCGGGCGTCGGGCGCAGCACGTTCTTCCGCGCGTTCCGGTCCAAAGAGGACGTGATCTTCCCTGACCACGAGGTGCTGCTGAGCGCGATCGAGGCCCGGCTGGCCGGTTCCGACCCGCGCACCGCGACCGTCGCGGTCACCGAGGCGTCGCGGCTGGTGCTGCGGCATTACGTCGCCGAGGGCGATCTGGCGCTGGCGCGGTACCGGCTCACCCGCAGCGTGCCCGCGCTGCGCGCGCGGGAGATCGCTGGCACACGGCAGTATCAACGGCTGTTCCAAGAATTCGTCCACCGCTGGATGGGCGGCGGTGAGGAAACCGCACTGCGCGCCGAACTCATGGCGGCGGCCGTGGTGACGGCGCACAACCACGTCCTGCGTCGATGGCTGCGCGGGCAGACGACAGACCCGGAAGCGGCCTTCGACGCCGCGATGGCGGACACGGTCGCGCTGTTCGGCAACACCGGCGAGACCGAGACGACGGTCGTCGCTTTCCGTACGGGCAAAGACCTTTCCGCGGTCCTGCCGGGGTTGCGCAAGCTGCTCGGCGACGAGGGCACGCTCAGCTGAGCCGCTACCAGGCCTCGTCGAACCGCACCCCGGCCTCGTACCAGTCCTCGTCGCTCACCGGGCGTTCCGGTTCCGCCGGTTGCCTGGGGTCGGCGGTGCGGTCGCGGAGGTAGTCGCCCTCGCCCGTCGCCGCGGAAGCGCCACCCGTTGTTTGCCGAGGACCGGGAGCTGCTGCCCGCGGTACGGAAGAATTCCCTGGCGCAGCAACGGGTTTCGGTTGGATCGGCACCACAACCGGTTGCGGCGGCGCAGCCGGTTTCGCTTCGACGGACGCACCAGGCCGCCGAGGAGCAGCGGGTGGAGTCGCGGGAGCGACGTCCGGAGTGAACCCGGCCCGCCACTTCAGCCGGTCCATCACGTACCCGCGAGTGCCGAGCGGAGCCAGCAACGACGCTGTCTCGTGCGCCGATTTCCGCTGCGCTTCGGCATACGTGTGCAGCACCAGCGCTGCCAGCTCTTCCGGCGGCAAATTCCGCACCGCGGCAGAGAGTTTCAGTCCAGTGAGGACACCGTCGGTGTTGACTGTGGCAGTGACCGCGTTGTCGGCCGAGGACGCCTCGACCGACAACGCGGACAGTGCCTGGAGCAGTTCTCCCGGATCGGCCACGTCAGTCCAGTGTGGACGGCGTCAGCGGCTGCGACACCGAACCGTCCGGCGCGATGTCGACGTTCCGGTCCCGGACCTTCTTCTCGGTGTCCTTCGGGGTGTTGGAGGTCTCGAAGTTGGACGGGTCGAACGAGTCGCCGGGGCTCACGTCGGCGGGCTTCGGGATGTCGGGCAGGCCGTCGGCCTTCTCGCGGATCTTGTCCGCGAGCCGTCCGGTCGACTGGTCCATTCCCGAGCGGATCTTCTCGACGTTGTCGAGGAAACTCTCGAAGATCTCCTTCGAGGACTCCCCTTCGACCCGCGCCGAGGCCTCCGCCACGACCTCGGACAGCCCCGCGCCCGCACCGGCCACCGCGGCCTGCGTGCCCGCCGCCGCGAGGCTCAGCCCGGCGCCCGCGGCCGCCGGGGTCGCGACCGCGGCCAGCATCCCGACCAGCGCCGCGGTGAAAGCCGTCGTCATCACCTTGGACAGCGAGATCTCGCCCTCCTTGGCCTTGTCCTTCTGGTACTTCTCCGCGGCGTCCTTGAACGACTTGCCCAGCGTATTGAGGTCGTCCCGCGCACCCCACACGCTGTCCCGGCCCGCGACGACGCCACTCTCCAGCACCGAGATCTCAGTGGCCATCTGGTCGTATGTCTCCGACAGCCGGTCGAGATACGTCTTCACGTCCTCGGCCGCCTCGCCGCGCCAGGAGCCCATCAGTTCCTTCGCCCGGCGCAGCTCCGTCATCGAGCCGCGGCCGAGGTTCTGCCAGATGTGCTCGTAGGAGTTGATCAGCGCCTGCAGGCCAGCGCCGGTGTCCTTGAGGTCGGCCTCGGAGAACTCGCGGAAGATGCTCGTGACCTCGTCCTGATAGGACTCGTACAGGCCGTCCATCATCTGGAACAGCATGAACTCCGCGTAGCGCAACGCCAGCACGCCGTCGAGCGCGTCGTTCGCGCCTTGCCGCAGGTCCTCACAGATGCCTTCGAGCAGCTGCTCGCGCGGGCGCTCGTCCGAACCGCTGCTCAGCCCGAAGTAGTTTTCCTGGTCGCTCACGTCAGAGCCCCTCCCCCGCCGCGTTGCGCACGCCCATCCGCGCTTCCCCGTCGGCGCTCTCGTACAGGTCGGCCACGCGCGCGAGCGCGACGCTCGCCTGCTGCGTGGTGAAAGCGAGCTTCGCCAGCGCTTCCTCGACCTTCGAGCGGTGGTACTCGTACGCCGCCGCGACCTGGCGCATGCCGAGCGAGCCGCCGAACGCCGTCGTGGGGCCGCCGCCGAACGGGTTGAACCCGCCGAAGATGCCCTGTGGTCCGGTGGCCTCGGGCATGTCCAGCCCGCGCACGCCGTCGCGCGCGGTCTCCGCCGCGTGCCCGGCGTCCTCGACGAACCCGCTCGCCTTGCGCAGATCCTTCACGTCGGTTTCGAAACCGATCATGGGTCCACCCCCAGTCGTATGAACCGTCACCCTACTGAGCGAACGGTATCCTTCCGACTCATCGGACATGACGTCGGTTCACGGCATCGACGTGACCACCGCCACATTCCGGACGTACCGGCTAGCCCTCGCGCGCGGGCGCGGACGCCGCGCGCCGCGGAAACCACGGCACGATCGGCGAAACGCGCCGCTGGTAGTCCGCGTACTCCGGATAGCGGCCGAGGGTGATGCTCTCGGTGAAGATCGTCGAGCCGATGAACAGGGCGGTCAGCAGGACCGCGCCGGCGATCGTCCAGGTGACCGCGCCCGCCGCGGAGACGCCGAGCAGGAACACCAGCCACCACTGCGCTTGTTCGAAGAAGAAGTTGGGGTGGCGGGAAAAGCGGAAGAGCCCGGTCTGCGCGAACCGCGGGTCCGGAGTGCGCCCAGCGGCCGTCTCGCGCTTCTTCCCTTGGTGGAAGTTCCACTGCTGCTGATCCGCGAGGGTCTCACCGAACAGGCAGCCCACGAACGCGACCGCCAGCACGATGTCGACAGCGCCCAGCGGCGTCCGATGATCCAGCGCGGTCCACGCGGGCAGCGTGATGAGCAGGAGGATCACGTTCTGGTAGAGCGTGATGAAGAAGAGGTTGAACAGCTGGAACTGCCACGGAGCCATCCGGGCGCGCAGCACTGCCCAGCGGTAGTCCTCGCCGCCGCGTGCGTAGCCGCCCTTGCGGCCGTAGTTGAACGTCAGCCGCGCGCCCCACAGGAACACGAGCGCGAACAGCAGGTTCAGCCTGGCGTCGGAGAACCCCGCGTGACCGGCGAAGATCCCGACGTAGGCCACCGGGACGACCGACCAGATCCGGTCCACCCAGGAGTACTCCCTGGTGAGCACCGACAACAGCCAGCAGCCGGCGCACACGCCCGCGAAAACCCAGAGGCACACCTGGAACGCGTTCATGACCGCGACTTTACTGCCGGAATCGCCCGCGCGACGCCGTAGAATCCGCCGATGGGCACCACGACGGCGAACCTGCCCCCGCGCGAGCGCAAGATCGACCTCTTCTTCGCGGTGATCTTCTCGGTTTTCATCGTGACGTCGCTGATCAGCGACCTGCTGCCGACGATCGGCGTCGACTTCTCCCACCCGACCGGCAATTTCTTCGTCGACTCCAACTACTGGTACGCCCACGACGCCGACCCGCTCTTCATGCACCCGCCGGACTGGATGCGGATCGTCACCGGGTTGTCCGCGTTCGCGTACCTGCCTTTCTATGTCGTGCTCGTCTGGTGCCTCGTCGCGGGCCGCAACGGGATCCAGCTGTTCGCGGTGATCTACGCGACGATGATCGTCACGCTCACCGGGATCGTCGTGTTCGGCGTCGAGTTCTTCGGGGACCCGGCGACCCGGACTGGCAACCCGGGCAAGTTCCTCGCGTTCAACCTCCCTTACGTGCTGGTCCCGTTGCTGTTGCTGGTGCGGATGCGTCGACCGTTGCCGTTCGCCCGGCGGTTTTGACCACTGTGGACAGTCATGGGCAGGGACGTGACCGGCGGCGAAAGCACCATCGGGCCAGCCAGCCGCCGCGCCGGTTGAGAACGACACCGACCCGGCGATCCGCCGCGCTGGCCGTCGTCGGACACATCAGCGGCAAACGGCAGGAACACCACCGTCATCGTGTCGACGCTCAGCAAGGCGACCACTGACAGACCCCGCAGTCACCCCACCTCCGCACCGGCCTTCCGCAGCATCCGTTGTCGTCGGCTTGTGTAAGCGGCGACCGAACCGCACAGCAGCGCGAGGAGCGCGACCGCCGTCAGCACATCCGGCACTGACGTGACCAGAAGCGAAAGCACCAGCGGACCGGCCAATCCGCCGAGCCGGTTGAAGAACGACACCGATCCGGCGACCCGGCCGCGCTGGCCGTCGTCGGCTACGTCGGCGGCGACGGGGAGGAACACCGCGGCCATGGTGTTGACGCCCAGCAAGGCGACCGTCAGCACGGCGGCCGACAGCCACGGCGCGGCGACTGCCCATCCGGACACCGCGAGTGCCAGCAACAGCACCGCGGTGCAGACGGCCAACCGCACCGTCACGCCGGTCGGGCCGAAGCGGCGGTAGCCGAGCACCAGCAGTCCCGCACACAGCACCATCGCCACCGCGGATCCGGTGAGCAGGGCGTTCGCCGTGGTCAGCGAAAGGCCGCCGACGCGGGACAAGGTCGGCACCCAGGTTGTCAGGCCGAACGTGGTCAAACCGATCGAAAAGGCGAACACCCATTGCAGCCGCGTGGTGAGCGTGTTCCGGGCCAGCCAGTTCGTCTCGGTCGCGGGTTGCGCGGGGGCGCTGCGTTGATCCGGGATGACGGCTGCCGCGGCAGCCAGCAGCAGGCCGGTCGGCGCGCCGATGAGCCACAGCACCCGCCATCCGAACACCGGCTCCAGCCACAACGCCGAGCCGGACGCGACCAGGTAGCCGATCGCGGTCGCGACGATCGACAACCCGGTCACCACCGCTCCCCTGCCGCGTCCCGGGAAAAGGTCGCTCAGGACCGTGATCAGCATCGGAGCCAGCCCGCCGACGGCGATGCCCATCAGGAAGCACATCACCGCGTTGCCGCCGAAGTTCGGCATCGTTCCGCACATGCTGGTCGCGGTGAATCCGAGCGTGGCGAGCAGGTAGCAGGCCCGCCTTCCGATGCGCTCGGCCAGCTGGCTGCACAGCAGAGCGCCCAACGCGGTGCCGGACAGCCCGCTGACCGCCAGCAGCGACGCGGTCGAGGCGTCGATGCCGTATTCCGCACGCAGGCCGGGAATGACGAAACCCAACGTCGACGTCTTGCTGATGTCGATTGTCAGCGCGGCGGTGGCGACCACCGCGATCGTCCGTTTTCCCCGGACTTTCGGCTGTGGCAGGGCAACTGGGGCAACACTGTGCCGTGTCCGGCCGAGAACCAGCGCGGCTCCCAGGGCGAGCAGCAACGCTGTTCCGGCCACGAACATCTCCGGCATGTCGGCCAGCGCCATGCCGTGCAGCCGCCGGTCGGCCATCGAACCCATCGCACCGGCCGGGTCCGTCCCGGGCATTTCGAAAGCACGGAAAAAGCCCACCGCCGAAGCGACCACAACCGCTGCCGCCGCCACTGCGAGCAATCCCCGCCAGCTCCTCCGGGCCGGCGCCGAAATCGTCGTCATGCCTCCAACTTCTCACCCGGGCGGCCGGTCCGGCATCTTCAGTCTTGCGCTTCAGTTTTCTTGGAGGACAGAAAGAATATTCCCCGCCGGATCCTTGAACCACGCGATCAGCGGACCGCCGAGCCGGAAGACGCCCTTCTCGTCCACCCCGTCGAACGGTTCGAAGGAAACGCCTGCCGCGCCGAGGTCCGCGACCGCTTGCTCGATGTCGTCGACCGGGAAGTTGAGAATGGTGTACTCGGCCGGAACGTGCTTGTCGCCCTTCGGGTAGACGAGCACTTCGCGTCCTTCGGCGAGGCGCAGGCGCAGCATCCCCCAGTTTTCGGTGACCTCGATGCCGAGCGTCTCGGCGTAGAACTTCCGCGCGACCGGGATGTCGTCCACGGAGAAACCGCTGAATGCTTTGCTGGTGTCGAACATTTTTCCTCCTTGAGAATCAGGAACCCGGCTTCGGCCGGTAGGTCACCGAGAGAACGCCGTTTTCGAAGGTCCGGGAAGCAGCGAGTTCGAGATCGACCCGATCGGAGGGCGACTCGAACAGCCGCGTGCCCGAGCCGAGCACGATCGGGTGGATCAGCAGATTGAGCTCGTCCAGCAGACCCGCCAGCAGCAGCGAGCGCACCAACCGGGGGCTGCCGGGAATGTGGATGTTCTTGCCCGGCTTGCCCTTGAGCGCGGTCAACTCGGCCGCCAGGTCCGCGCCGAGCAGCGTCGAGCCGCTCCAGTCCAGTTCGGCGAGCGTACTCGACACGACGTACTTCGGGGTGTTGTTCAGGAACGCGGCCATCGGCGACGAGTCGCCCAGCCCGGGCCACATCCGGGCGAAGTCCGCGTAGGTGTTCCGGCCGAGCAGGATGGCGTCGGACTCGGCGATGCTAGCCCGGATCACCTCGTCCGCCTCGTGGTTCAGCAGCATCCAGTCCGGCGGCGACTCGGTCACCCCGTCCAGCGAAACCGACAGTCCGGCCACGATCTTCCGCACTACTATGCTCCTTCCTCAGCTGACTTTCACCGGGGACGTCGGAGCCGGAATCCGGAAGGCGACACCGGCGGCGAAAAACTTTCGAAGGGGGCCCGGGAGTGCGGTACCTGATCATGATCCACAGCAATCCGCGGTTCCGCGCGCTCTGGGAGGAACTGCCGGACGAGAAGAAGGCCGAGTTCGGCCGCAGCCACCTCGCGCTCAACCGGTCCCTCGAGGAGTCCGGCGAATTGGTGCTCAGCGATGGGCTGGCGGACCCCGCCGAAGCCAGGTGCGTCACCGTGCGGGACGGCAAGGCAGTGGCGAGCGACGGGCCGTTCGCCGAGGTCAAGGAGCATCTGGTCGGCTTCTACCTGGTCGAATGCGAGAGCATGGAACGGGCGCTGGAGCACGCTGCCCGGGTGCCGGACGCGGTGTACGGCAAGATCGAGGTACGGCCGCTCCGCAACGTGAAAGAGCTGGATCTCTGACTCCCCCGCCCGGTTTCGACCAGCTTCTGCGCGACCTCGCGCCGCAGGTGCTCACCGCTGTCTGCCGCCGGTTCGGCGACTTCGCGCTGTGCGAGGACGCGGTGCAGGAAGCGCTGCTGTCCGCCGCGGTGAAGTGGCCCGAGCAGGGCCTGCCGGACAATCCCAGGAGCTGGCTGATCACCGCGGCCGCGCGCAGGCGCATCGACATCGAACGCAGCGAGTCCGCCCGCCGGCAGCGCGAGCACACGGCCGCCGGGTTGGCGGTGCCGCAACCGGAACTGGCACCGGCCGACGACGACACGTTGACCCTGCTGATGCTGTGCTGTCACCCCGAACTCGGCAAATCGTCGCAGCTCGCGTTGACACTGCGAGCGGTCGGCGGCCTCACCACGGCGGAAATCGGCCGGGCTCTGCTGGTGCCGGAGAAAACCGTGAGCCAGCGGATCAACCGGGCGAAGAAACGGCTCAGCGGCGCGCGATTCCGGATGCCGCCGCCGGAACAACGGGCCGAGCGGATGGCCGCCGTGCTGCAGGTGCTGTACCTGATCTTCACCGAGGGGCACACCGCCAGCTCTGGGACCGCGGTCAACCGGGTCGAACTCACCGCCGAGGCCATCCGGCTCACCCGGCAGCTGCACGCGCGGGTCCCCGGCGACGGCGAGGTCGCCGGGCTGCTGGCGCTCATGCTGCTCAGCGACGCCCGGCGGCCCGCGCGGACCCGGCCGGACGGCGCCGCCGTGCCGCTGGCCGAACAGGACCGCTCCCGCTGGGACTCCGCCGCGATCGCCGAAGGACTCGACCTGATCGGGAAAACCCTGGTCACCGCCCAGCTCGGGCCGTATCAGCTCGAGGCCGCGATCGCCGCCGTGCACGACGAGGCGGCCCGCGCCGAGGACACCGACTGGCCGCAGATCCTCGCGCTCTACGACCTTCTGCTCGCCGTCGCGCCGAGTCCGGTCGCGGCGCTGAACCGGATCGTCCCGGTCGCCATGGTCCACGGCGCGCGCGAGGGATTGCGGCAGCTGGACGAGATCGCCGGGCTGGACGACCACCATCGCGTCGACGTCGTGCGCGCGCACCTGCTCGACCTGGCGGGCGAGCACGGGCAGGCCAGGGTCTATTACCGTTCAGCGGCAGAGAAAACACTCAGCGTTCCCGAACGACGATACTTGGAATCCCGTGCCGCGAACGGGAAATCACCCTAGCTGGCGACCCTGGCCATCGAAGACGGACGCAAGGAATCCGGGTCAGGCAGCCGCATCGGCACGGTGTGCGCGTGGTACTCGAAGTGCCACCATTCGTTGTCGTAGCGGCGATACAGCCGATACTGCGGCCCGTGCCGCTCCAGCCACGCCGCGCCCTCGCTCGGGCGCACGTCCAGTGCCGTGCCGCGAACGTGGGCCGACTCGTGCGGCGGCAGCACCCGGCGCCGGGCCGCGGTGACGGAACCGGTGCGGTGCACCTCTTCGGCGAACAGCCGGTGCTGGTCGGCGGCGTCGCGGTGGCCGGAGGTGAGGCCGATGAGCTGGCGGTGCCGCCAGAACGCCTCGGTGCGCGCCGCGGTGAAGGCCGCGCGGGCCGGTTCGTTGAGGCCCTCGAGGTCCTCGGCCGGGTATCTCATCGCGAGCGCCCACTGGCAGGCCAGGTACCGGCCGCGGCCGGGCGAACGCAGGGAAGCCGCCGGGAGCAGCGCCACCGCGAGGAGGCGGGTGGCGGCTGCGAGAACCTGGGGCCGGCGAAGCGACTCGATCATGACGTTCACTTTCGGGCCCCAGTGTGCGCGCACTGCGCACGGAGTTTGACGGCTCTGTAACAGTTCGCGACGGCGGCGCTGTTACCGAACGATGACACGGCACGCACCGGGCGGGGATCCGGGCCGGGCAGGCTGGGGCCGGGTTGTCCGCTGTGGACTGTCCGGGCGGACGGACGGGCGGGCTGCGATAGTGGGAGACATGCCGAGGGTGCTGCTGATCGAAGACGACCAGGCCGTGCGCGACGGCCTGCGGCTGGCCCTGACGTATCAGGGCCACACGGTCGAAGCGGTGGAGACCGGCGAGGAAGGCCTCGCCCGGCTCGCCGGGGACCCGGCCGACGTCGTCGTGCTCGACCTCATGCTGCCCGGGATGGACGGCTTCGAGGTCTGCCGGCGCATCCGCGCGTCCGGCGACCTGCCGATCATCATGCTGACCGCGCGCAACGACGACATCGACGTGGTGGCCGGGCTCGAAGCCGGAGCCGACGACTACGTCGTGAAGCCCGCGCAGGCCCGCGTCCTGGAGGCGCGCATCCGCGCCGTGCTGCGCCGAACCGGCGGTGAACCGCGCGGCCAGGGCGCGAAACCGGGTCCGGAACGGCACGGCGACCTCACGATCGACCGCGAGGGTCTCGTGGTCAGCAAGCACGGCACGGTCATCGGCCTCGCGCCCACCGAACTGCGGCTGTTGCTGGAGCTGTCCGCTTCCCCCGGCCGCGTGCTCAGCCGCCAGCAGCTGCTCGAATCCGTGTGGGATCAGGGATATCTCGGCGATTCGCGGCTCGTCGACGCGTGCGTGCAGCGGCTGCGGTCCAAGATCGAGGACGACGCCGCGAAACCGGTGTACGTCCAGACCCTGCGCGGTTTCGGCTACCGATTCGGGCCGCTGTGACCGGCTGGCAGTTCCGGGGCCTGCGCACCCGGCTGCTGGTCGCGTTCGCGCTGCTGAGCGTGTTCACCGCGGTGGCCGTCGCCGGGATCGGGTACGTGCGGGCCCGTGACGGGATCCTGCAGCGCACCCAGGACAACGCCGCCGTCGAGATGACGAACCAGCTCAAGCAGCTGTACCCGCTGCCCCGGCGGCCGGTGGACACGGGCGCGCTGCAGTCGGCCGCCGACCGGCTGAACAGCCGGAAGAACTCCGCGCTGGTGACGAGCGGCGGGCACAGCGCGGGCACCATGCCCGCCTCGGCGATCACGCCGGACCTGCGCGGGGCAGTGCAGGCCGGCCGGGTCGCGTGGCAGCGCGTGGACGTCGGCGGCGTGACGCAGCTGGCGCTGGGCTCGCCGTTGCTGATCTCGACCGGCGACCGGCGGAATCCGACGATCCCCTCCGGCATCGAGGTCTACGAGCTGCGCAATCTCGACGCGGAAATCGAGGCGGTGAACGGGCTCGCCAGGAACGCGTGGCTCGCCGGCGGGGCTGCGCTGGTGGTGGCGTTGGTGCTCGCCGTACTCGCCGCCAGCAGCGTGTTGCGGCCGGTCGGCGAGCTGCAACGCGCGGCCCGCAGGCTCGGCGCGGGCGACCTCGACGCCCGGATCACGGTGCGCGGCAGCGACGAGCTGGCCAGTGTCGCCGAGACGTTCAACTCGACCGCCGAATCGCTGCAACGGCACGTCGGCGAACTGCGCCGGATGGAAGCCGACGCCCGGCGGTTCGTCGCCGACGTGTCGCACGAACTGCGCACGCCGCTGGCCGCGATGACCGCCGTCACCGACATGCTCGACGCCGAAGCGGAGCGGCTGCCGGACGCGGCGGGCGAGGCGGTGCGGCTGGTCAGCCAGGAGACGCACAACCTGGCGCGGCTGGTGAACGATCTGATCGAGGTCACGCGGTTCGACTCGGGTACCGCGTCGCTCGCGGTGGACGACGTCGACGTGGCCGAGGCGGTCCGGGCGACTCTGCGGGCGCGGGGATTCGCCGTGGAGACCGATCTGCCGGACGGGATCCGGGCGCGAGTCGATCCGCGCCGGCTGGACGTGATCGTGGCCAACCTCGTAGGAAACGCGCTGCGGCACGGCGGGGAGCCGGTGACCGTCCGGTTGTGGGGCGACCAGGGGGGGATCACGCTTTCCGTCGAAGACTCCGGCTCGGGGCTGGACGAGGCGGTGCTTCCGCACGTGTTCGCCCGGTTCTACAAGGCGGATACCGCTCGCAGCCGGTCGGAAGGGAGCGGGCTCGGGCTCGCTATCGCGTGGGAGAACGCGCGGTTGCATCACGGGGAGCTGACCGCCGGGAACCGGCCCGGCGGCGGTGCGGTGTTCACGTTGTGGCTGCCTCGGGAGGTGCGGCAGTGAAGCGGTTGCTGGGGCTGATCGCCGTGTTGGTGCTGACCGTGAGCTGCGGGGTGCGGCCCAGCGGCGTGATCACCGGGGAGAACGCGCCCAGCGGGCCGCCCAACGGGAACCTCGGGCACGCGGCGATGGTGTATTTCGTGCTGAACGGGAACGTCGTGCCGGTGGTCCGCAGCGGGGTCGGCGACGTGGCCGCGGATCGGGTCCGGGTGCTGGAACAGGGGCCGGACGAGGGCGAACGGGCCGGCGGGTACACGACAGAGCTGCCGCCGTCGTTCGAGCCCATCGCCATCGGCGTGAGCGACGCGGCGATCGGGGTCAACGTGCGGGAACTGACGCCCAACGCCGTCTCACAGATCATCTGCACCGTGCTCGAGGCAGGTGGTGGCGGAGCGTCCGGGACCGTCACGCTTTCCGGCGGCGGCCAGAAACTGCAACCCCAGGCTTGCGGCCGATAGCTCAGCCGCGAGGCTTCATCACCGGCGCGAACACCACCGCCACCACGCACAACGCCAGCGGCAACAGGAACGCGACGTTCAGCGGCACCCAGTGCGCCAGCCCGCCGATGATCGCCGGGCCGGCCAGCAGCCCGACGTATCCGACGCCGACCACCCGCGCCATCAGCGCACCCGACGCCCGCTTGTCCAGGTTGCCCGCCGCGGTGAACAGCTGCGGGACGCCACCGGAAAGCCCGAGCCCGAACAACGCCCAGCCGCACAACGACAACGGCACCCACGGCGCCAGCGACGCGATCGCGAGCCCCAGCGCGGCCAGCCCGCTTCCGTAGCGCACCACAGCGACCGGACCGGCTAGCGCGGCCACGCGGTCGGTCGCGAATCGGCCGACGGTCATCGCCACCGCGAACGAGCCGTAGGCCAGGGCGGCGGTGCTTTCGGACGTCCCCAGCCCGTCTCGCAGATACAGCGCGGCCCAGTCGTTCGCGACACCTTCGGACAGCATCAGCGCGAACGCCAGCAGCCCCAGCAGCCACACCACGCGGGCGGGCGTACGCGTCGGTTTGGCTTCCTCAGTGGTTTCCTCGGCAGCCTCGTTCGACGAGTCGAGCAGATACCGGCGGACCAGCAGCGAAACCACGATGCACAGCGCGCCAGTACCGCCGAGCGACACGAGCGTCGGCACGCCCGCCCCCAGCACCGCCGCGCCGACGACCGCCGCGATCGCACCGCCGATCGACCACATCGCGTGGAACGCGGCCATGATCGGCCGCGGATACGCCCGTTCCACGACCACCGCGTGCGCGTTCATCGCGACGTCCAGTGAGCCGTTGAAGAACCCGAACGCCGCGAGCGCCAGCCCGAGCGTCCACCAGTTCGCCGCGAACCCCGGCAAGACGACAGCGACCCCGACGAGCACCCCCGCGACGGACACCACGCGCGGATGCCCGAACCGGTCCGCGAGCGGCCCGGTGACCTGCATCCCGATCAACGCCGAGCCGCCGAGCACCAGCAGCAGCGCCCCGAGCGCGGTGTGCGAGACGCCGGTCGCGCGCTCGATCACCGGAATGTGCACCACCCACATGCCGACCGCGAACCCGCAGAGGGCGAACACGATCCAGGTGGCGACGCGGGCCGCACGGGGCAGCACCGGAGGCGGGGAAAGCTCGGTCATCGGGCTCGGCTCCTCTTCGGGGGTCGGGTCCAGTCAGGAACACAGGCACGGGCAGGAGGAACAGGGCTGGGGCATGATGGGCGCGTGGAAGCCGACCTGATCGCCGCCCCGTGAGCGGGGGCTACCTGAAGGGCAGAATCCGCCGCGACGACATCGTTTCGGCGGCCGCCGCGGTGTACGGCGAGGCGGGCTACCACGCGTCGTCCCTGCGGGAAATCGCCAAACGAGCCGGCATCACCCACGCCGGCTTGCTGTACCACTTCCCGACGAAGGAAGCGCTGCTCGCAGCGGTCCTGGAACGCCGCGACGCCGAGGACGCCGCCCGCGAACAACTGACCGCCACCCCGCCCGGCCTGGACGTCCTGCGCCGCTTCGTCGCACTGGCCGAACACAACGTCCGCCACCGGGGCATCGTCGATCTGTACTCGCGCCTCGCCGCCGAAGCAGTCTCCGAAGACCACCCCGCGCACGCCTACTTCGCCCGCCATTACCGCGAGGCCCGCGACAGCATCGCCCAGTCGTTCCACGCGCTCGCCGAAACAGGCGAGCTGCGCCCCGGCGTAGACCCGGACTTGGCGGCGCTCACCTTCGTCGCGCTGATGGACGGCCTCCAGGTCCAGTGGCTCACCACCCCCACGCAAGTCGATGTAGTCGGTTCCCTCCGCCTCTCTCTGCAAACTCTCCTGGCCGTGCCTCTGTTCCCGAATTAGGCGGAATCCGGAGATCTAGCCCCAGATGGCCGCTAATCGCACCGCCGCTGTCCGTGAGGGTTCCCCTCACGGAATCAGATTCCCTGAGGGTTCCCCTCACGACCCGCGACCGGTCAGTGAAGGGCTCCTTCACGGAATCTGATTCCCTCAAGGAGCCCTTCACAGCCCGCTCGCCCGCTCGCTCGCCCGCCCGCTCACCGCCCGCCGGGATGCTCCCCAATGTGGCATTGGGTGCATCTGACGCACCCAATGTGGCGTTCGGTGCGTCCCACGCACCCAATGCCACATTGGGGCGCAAGCCCCCACCGCCAACCAACCGCGGCCGACGCACCCAACCAGCGAGGCACCCACACCACCCCCCCAACCCCGATACGAAGCCTCCCTGCGGTCCGGGGGTGCTTGTCAAGGCATCTTTCCCGCCTTGACAAGCACCCCCGGACCGTCAGCACAATCAAGCTTCGGGGTGCCCCACGCACGCCAGCGCCGATGTCGCCGCCAGGCGACGAGCCGCCCTACAACGTCCGCACGTACGGATCCCACTCAACGGGCAACGGCCGAGCCACCTCCACCCGGCTGACCACCTCAACCCCCGCCCCACGCGCCATGGATTCCTCAACCGCCACCATCACGTCCAGCACGTGATAAGCCAACTCCCCCGAAGCCCGCTCCGGCGCCCCAGCCCGGATCGATCGAGCCAGATCGAGAACCCCGGTACCGCGAGAAGCTTTATGCCCCACCGCAACCACCTCCTCCGACTCCCCGTCCCCGCCCGGATGCACCACCGTAGAACCGTCAAACCGATTCGGATCCGGCAAAACCGCAGTCCCCAGCGGCCCGGTCACCTCGACAAACCCCGTACGCCGCAACGCGGAATCAAACGTCAGCACAACCTGCGCACTACCCCCGCGCACAAACTCCACCAACGCGCTCACCGTAGTGGGCACCGTAACCGGAAACTCAGTCCCAGCCCGAGGCCCAGCCCCGATCACCCGGGTCTCCCGCCCCCGCCCGCCAACCCCGGTAACCTTCCGCACAGAACCAAACACCTGAACCAGCTGCGTCAAGTAATACGGCCCGATATCCAGCAGCGGCCCACCACCGGCCTGGTACAGGAACTCCGGCGCGGGATGCCAGCTCTCCGGCCCAGGCGTCTGAAACAACGCCAACGCAGCAAAAGGCGTACCGATCCGACCAGCTTCGAGCACCCGCCGAGCGGTCTGCTGCCCAGCGCCGAGAACGGTGTCCGGCGCCCCAGCCACCCGCACCCCTCTCTCCCGCGCCCGGTCAAGAAGCTCCCGCACGGACTGCCGATCCAACCCGATCGGCTTCTCCGTCCAAACGTGCTTCCCCGCCTCCACCGCCGCGCGACTGACCTCGACATGCACCGCGGGCACAGTCAAATTCACGACGATCTCCACCTCCGGCGACGCAAGAAGATCCGCCACCGACCCACCACGAGGAACCCCGTATTTCGCGGCCTGCGCCGAAGCCCGCTCCACATCGAGATCAGCGACAGCCGCCACCCGAAGATCCGGAAACGCGGTCAGATTCTCCAAATACGTATCACTGATGAACCCCGCCCCGACAACCCCGACCCCGACAGTCACGCCCCCACCCCAGCGAGATAGGCGAAACTCTCAGCAATACCCCCGAAAACATCCTCGTGCTGATCGAACTCCACCACCCGCAACGCCTCCGGAACCGCATCAAGCACCGACCGTATAGGCACCCGCCCCTGCCCCGCGGGAACCTGCCCAGAAGCGTCGACAGCCAACGACCCGTCCTTCACATGGATCGCGCACACCCGCTCCCCCAGCCGACGCAGCAACGCGGGCGCGTCCTCCCCGCCCGCGGTAGCCCAGTAAGCGTCGACCTCCAGCACAACCTCCGGCGAGAGCCGATCCGCGAATACCTCCAACGCGCTGCGCCCGTCGATCCGCGATTCCAACTCCCACCAATGATTGTGGTAACCGACCCGAACCCCATACCCCGCCGCAACCTCAGCCGCGGCATTAAGCGCCGACGCGGTATCGGCGATATCCGCCGAACTCCCCCACTGAGAAGCAGGAACCAACGGCTCGATCACCACCCCGATCCCCAATTCCCGAGCCGCCCCGAACACCGAGTCCAGATCCTTCCCGACCAACGCGGCGTGCGCGGTAGGCGCGCTCAACCCGTGCGCCGCCAACCCGGCCCGCAGCGCCTCGACGTTCTCCACCACCCCGTACGGCTCCACCCGGCTGAACCCGATCGCAGCCAGCCGCCGCAACGTCTCGTCCGGATCAGCCGCGAACGCGTCGCGCACCGAGTACAGCTGCACCGAAGGTCCGCCCATGCCAACTCCCAGCGATAGAGGGGCTTTCGCCAATTTCTACCACCTGGTCAGAATTGACACCAGGACAGAACCGGACGGAATTCCGGAACCACGATCAGCCGAGATCCTTGTGCCAGATGAGAAAATCGCACGGAGTGGCCAGCAGCGGAGCCAGCTCCGGATGCGGCCCGTCGATCGTCGACGTCTCCACCACCCGGTACCCGAGCCTGGTGTACCACTGCGCGAGAAACTCCTTCGACGGATGCGTCCACCCGCGCGGCACCAACAGCTCAAGCTGCATCCGCGTACACCCGGCAGCCCGCCAGTGGTCCTCCGCGAACCGCACGAGCTCCCGCCCGACCCCCGCCCCGCGCACCTCCGGCGAAGCGGCGAGCAGACCGAACTCCCCCAGATCCTCGGCCAGCCGCTGGATCCGGACCGAACCCACCACGTCCCCGGCGAGCCGGGCGACCGCGATCTCGCCCGCGCGGACCAGTCCGGCCATCTCCGAAGCGTTGGTCCGGTCGGCCGAACCAGCCCACAACCCTGCCTCAGCCTTGGCGTAGACGGTGTTCACCAGCTCAGTCAGCAGAGCCACCAGCGCAGCGTCCTCGGCGGCGGACGGCGGCAGAACAGCGATCTCCGGAGTCGTCACCCCTCCAGATTAACCGCAATCAGCTGGCGGCCGAGCCGGAAACCGCGGGCCGGGCCTCGCCGAAGCCGCCGTAGCGACCGGCTTTCGCGCGCTTGCGCACCTCGTCGAAATGCCGGTGCACCGCGTGCGCGGCCGCTTCCGCGTCCCCGCTCACGAGCGCGTCCACGATCGCCTGGTGCCGTTTCGCGGTGGCCGGCGCCGACGAGACCGGACCGCCCATTTCGCCTTCCGCGGCCCGGTAGACGTCCCAGAACAATCCGGTCAGCTCGCGCGCCAGGTCGAAGCCGGCCTCGGCGCAGATCAGGTCGTGGAACTCGCGGTCGGCCACCGCCGCGTCCGGCCCTTTGCGGCGCATCCGCGCGACGCACGCCTGCAGCTCGCCGATCAGCTCCGGCCGGTGGTCGCGGGCGACCCGGCTGGTCAGCTCCGTTTCGATCATCTCGCGCACCTCGAGCAGGTCGCGCAGCCGCCCGGCGTCGGTGCTGCCGCGGCTGCGCGTGCGGAAGAGCAGCCACGTCTGCAGCGCCTCCGACCCGGCCGAGCCGACGAACGTGCCGTAGCCGTGCCGGACCTCGACGATGCCGAGCGCCTGCAGCGCCTTGACCGCCTCCCGGATCGAGTTCCGGCTGACCCCGATGTCCTCGGCGAGGCTCAGCTCGGTCGGCATCGGCGCGCCGGTCGGCAGCTGCCGGTCGACGATCAGGTCGATGATCTGCTTGGTGATCTCTTCGCTGCGTTGCGGGCGCGCCACACGTGTCTCCCGGATGTCTTTCTTGCACTGGCACGTCGCCATCGGAGGACATCCTACGTCATGATCGGCAACCGCGGCTGCACCCGCGCGGGTGGGAACAAGCCTCTTGACCGGGGCGGGAACGGGACTTAGGGTTCCGGCAAGTCATAGGACGTCCCACGTCCTACTTCTCGATGCTTTCTGGGTGGAACACCGCATCAAGTCAGGAGACGCCATGTCCCGAACCGCCATGGGGACTCAGTTCAACCGGCGCGCGCTGCTGCGCTACGCCGGCCTCGCCGGGGCTGCCGCAGCGGTTTCGTCGACGCTCGCCGCGTGCGGCGGTCCCGCGTCGACCAACAAAACCGGCAGTTCGTCCGGTTCCGTCACCGCGGTGATCGGGTACGGCAACAACCAGACCTGGGACCCGCTGCAGACCGCGTCGGCGTTCGCGATGGCGGCGATCCTGCACAGCTACGAGTCGCTCGTCGAGGGCGATCCGGTCACCCGGGAACCCTTCCCCGGCTTGGCCAAGGCGCTGCCGACGGACCTCAAGAGCACCAAGCTGCGCTTCGAAATCCGCGACGGCGCGAAGTGGCACGACGGACAGCCGGTGACCGCCGACGACGTCGTGTTCACCTACGCCCGCGTGCTCGACGCAGGAGAAAACGTTCTCATCCACAGCTTCTTCTCGCAGTGGCTGCAGTCGGTCACCAAGGTCGACGCGAAGACGGTGGAATTCGGCCTGAAGTTCGCGTTCCCGTACGCGCTGCAGCGGATCCAGATCTGCAAGATCGTGCCCAAGCACGTCTTCGAGAACAACTGGAAGGCCGCTGCGGCGGGCAAGGTCGTCGGCTCCGGGCCGTACAAGATCACCGAACAGGCTCCGCTGTCACACACCACGTTCGAGAAGTTCGCGGACTACAACGGCCCGCGCCCGGCCGCGTACGACAAGATGCTCTGGAAGTCCATTGTGGATTCCGCACCGCGCGTCGCCGCGGTCTCCGGGGCCAAGCCGGACGCGCAGATCGCGGAGAACATCCCGCCCGCCAACGCCGAGCAGCTGCGCAAGGCGGGCCGTACGGTCGAGTTCGCCGACGGCGGCAACAACCTGTTCCTGCTCTTCAACACCAAGCACTCGCCGTTCTCCGACAAGCGGGTCCGCCAGGCGCTGCATTACGCGATCGACAAGAAGAAGATGATCGAGATTGGCCTGCGCGGCACAGGCACCGCGGGCACCTCGTTCATCAACCCGAAGCTGCCCGGTTCACAGCCCGCGGCGCAGGACTTCAACTTCAACCCGGAAAAGGCGAAGCAACTGCTCGCCGAAGCGGGTGTCAGCGGCCTGAAGATCTCGCTGTCCACAACGAACACCTCGCTGGTGCTCGACTGCGTGAAGGTGATCAAGGAGGGCTGGGACGCGATCGGCGTGCAGACCACTTTGGACTCCCAGGACACCAAGGCGCTGTTCTCCAAACTGGACAACGGCGACGACTTCCAGGTCGTGGCCACCACGAACAACCCGCTGCAGTTCGGCAACGACCCGGACCTGCTGATCCGCTATTACTACGACGCGCAATCGGTCCTCATGACGAAGTACGCGCGCTGGAACGGCGACGACACCACCGCGTTGCTGGCGCTGCAGGACAAGGCCGCCGCGGAAACCGACGAAACGAAGCGGAACGGGCTGTACAAGCAGTTGCTCGACCAGATTTCCGAGCAGGCGGTGATCTACCCGATCGTCTTCACGCAGATGGGCACCGCGTGGGACCCGAAGGCGATCAGCGGCGTGCGTGCCCAGGGCTACCCGGGCATCTACCTCAACCAGGCCAAACCGGCCTGACGGGAGGGCACGGAAGTGACAGTCGTCGTGCGGATGCTGGCCGGTCGCATCCTCGCCCTGATCCCGCTGCTGCTCGGCGTGATCCTGTTCGTGTTCATCGTGATGCGGTTCTCGCCGGTCGACCCGGCGATGGCCGCGTTCAACGGCGCCAACGCCACCGCCGATCAGCTCCAGCAGTTCCGTGAGCAGAACGGCCTGCTCGACCCGTTGCCGCTGCAGTACGTGCACTTCGTGTGGCATCTGCTGCAAGGCGATTTCGGCACGAGCGTGGTCACCAAGGAGCCGGTGGGCCAGACCATCGCCACCGCGCTCCCGCTCACCCTCCAGCTGACCTTGCTGGGCCTGGCGCTCGCGCTCGTCGTCTCGGTCGTGCTCGGCGTGACCTCGGCGCTGTTCCGCGGCCGCTGGCCGGACCACCTGATCCGGTTCGTGACGCTCGCCGGGGTCGCCGCGCCGGCGTTCTGGATCGCGCTGCTGCTGGTGCAGTGGCTGGCCGTGGGCAAGGGCCTGTTCCCCACCAGCGGCTACGTCAGCCCGGCGGATTCGTTCCCCGGCTGGCTGAACTCGCTGACGCTGCCCGCGATCGCGCTGTCCGCGCCGGTCGCGGCGCAGCTGACCCGGGTGATCCGGACGTCGATGGTCGAGGAACTCGACAAGGACTACGTGCGCACCGCGCGCGGCGGCGGGCTGCCGCCGGTCGTGGTGGTCGGGCGGAACGTGCTGCGCAACGCGCTGGTCAACCCGCTGACCGTGCTCGGCCTTCGCGTCGGCTACCTGCTCGGCGGCGCGGTGGTGATCGAGACGATGTTCGCGCTGCCCGGCATGGGCCAGAACATGATCCAGGCCGTGCAGGACGGCGACACCGCCAAGGTGCAGGGCTTCGTCATCACCATCGCGGCCGGGTTCGTGCTCGTGAACCTGATCGTCGACGTGCTCTACCTCGTCGCCAACCCCCGTCTGCGGAGCCGCTCGTGATCCGCCCCGTCGCCAATACCCGCCCGCGGAGCCGCTCGTGATGCGCCCAGTCCTCCGCCCGAACCTCACCGCCCGGCTCTCGCGGCCCGGCGTCCGGTTCCGGCGGCTTCCCCTGTCCTCCTGGATCGCGCTGGCCGTCCTGATCGTGCTCGGGCTCGTCGCGGTCCTCGGCACCGTCGTGGCCACGCACAATCCGGACCTGCTCAGCACCGACACCGGCGGGCCCAGCGCGGCGCACTGGTTCGGCACCGACCAGTCCGGCCGCGACATCTTCTCCCGGCTGGTCGCGGGCACCCGCTGGTCGCTCGCGATCGGCCTCGGCGCGACGCTGCTCGCACTGGTCGCGGGCATCGTCGTCGGGTCGTTCGCGGCGACCTCCGGCCGCCGGGTCGACGGGCTGGTCATGCGGGTCCTCGACGTCCTGATGGCCTTCCCCGGCATCGCGCTCGCCGCGGTGCTGGTGGCGGTGTTCGGGCGCGGCATCCTCGTGCTGATCCTCGCCATCGGCTTCCTCAACATGGCTCCGGTGGCGCGGGTGGTGCGGGCGAACGTGCTCGCGCAGTACGGCGAGGACTACGTCGCGGCCGAGCGGGTGATCGGCGCGAAACGGCTGTTCATCCTCGCCCGCCACGTCGCGGTCAACTGCGCCGCGCCGATCCTCGTGTACTGCACGGTGACGGTGGCGGACGCGATCGTGTTCGAGGCGTCGCTGTCGTTCATCGGCGCGGGCATCCAGCCGCCCGATCCGTCGTGGGGTTCGGTGCTGGCGGACGGCAAGGACCTCGTGCTGACCGGCGGTTGGTGGGCGACGCTGTTCCCCGGCCTGCTGATCCTGGCCACCGTGCTGGCGTTGAACATTCTCTCCGAAGGGATCTCCGACGCCTGGGCCGCGCCGTCGGCTCGCACCGCGAAGGCGGCGGAAGCGGCACAGCAGATCGAACTGGCTCCGGAGGCCACCGCTGCGGTGCTGCCGCTGCGCGGCCTGCGCGAAGCCGGACAACGACTGGCGGCGAAGGCGCGGGATCTGTCCGGCAGGGAAACCGTGCTGGCCGTGGAGAATCTCGCGATCTCGTTCCCGGATCGGCACAACGGCGTGAACGTCGTCGACGGCGTGTCCTTTTCGATCCGTTCCGGCGAGGTGCTGGGGCTGATCGGCGAGTCGGGCTGCGGGAAGTCGCTCACCGCGCTGTCGATCATGGGCCTGCAGCCGGACGCCGCGCGGCTCAGCGGCGAGATCCGGTTCGCGGGCGACGACCTGCTCACCATGAAGCCGAGCGTCCGCCGCCGGCACCTCGGGCACGACCTGGCGATGGTGTACCAGGACGCGCTCAGCTCGCTGAACCCGGCGATGACGATCCGCGCGCAGCTCAAGCAGTTCACCCGGCGCGGCGGCACCCGCACGCCGGAAGAGCTGCTGGAGCTGGTCAACCTCGACCCGGGCCGGACGCTGCGGGCGTATCCGCACGAACTGTCCGGCGGACAACGGCAGCGCGTGCTGATCGCGATGGCGCTGTCCCGCAGCCCGAAGCTGATCGTCGCCGACGAACCGACGACGGCGCTCGACGTGACCGTGCAGGCGCAGATCATGGCGCTTTTGCTGCGGCTGCAGGAGGAACTCGGCTTCGCGCTGGTGCTGGTGTCGCACGACCTCGCGCTGGTATCCGACATCGCCGACCGGGTGGTGGTGATGTACGGCGGGCAGGTCGCCGAGACCGGTGCGACCGCGGCCGTCGTCGGTGCGCCGCAGCACCACTACACCCGCGGCCTGCTCAGCGCGGTGCTGTCGCTGGAGGAGAACGAAGCGAAGCTCACCCAGATCAAGGGCGTCGTGCCCGCACCGGCGGACTTCCCGCCCGGTTGCCGGTTCGCCAGCCGGTGTCCCGCCGCGCGCGGGCACTGCTTCGAGGTCGCGCCTGAACCGGCGGGCGAAGGACATCTCGTGGCCTGCCACTACCCCGCCGAGAACTCCCTGGAGACGATGGCGGAAGGAGCGTCGGCATGAGCCTCGTCGAAGTCGACGGCGTGCATGTGGTGCACAAGATCCGCGGGTCGGGTCTGTTCGGGCACGACCGGGTCTACGCGCTCACCGACGCGACCCTCGCCATCGCGAAGGGCGAAACCGTCGGCGTGGTCGGGGAATCCGGCTGCGGGAAGTCCACTTTGGCCAAAGTGCTGGTCGGACTTCAGAAGCCGACCTCCGGTACGGTTCGCTACGCGGGGCAGCCCCTTTCCGCATTGCGTCCGGCCGAACTGGGCCGCACGGTCGGCATGATCTTCCAGGACCCGTCGACCGCGCTGAACCGGCGGCTTCCGGTCGCGAAGATCCTGCGCGACCCGCTCGACGTGCATCAGGTCGGCACGGCCGGCGAACGCGCCGAACGCGTCTGGGAGCTGATGAACCTCGTCGGGCTGCCGTCCAGTGTGGCCGACGCGCTGCCGTCGCAACTGTCCGGCGGACAGCGGCAACGCGTGGCGATCGCCCGTGCGCTCGCGCTGCGACCGGCGTTGCTGGTGGCCGACGAGCCGACGTCCGCTTTGGACGTTTCGGTGCGCGCGCAGATCCTGAACCTGTTGCTGGAACTGCGCGAACAGCTCGAGCTCGCGATGGTGTTCGTGTCGCACGACATCCAGACCGTGCGCCGGATGAGCGACCGCATCGTGACGATGTACCTCGGCCGGATCGTCGAACAGGCCCCGGCCGCCGAACTGCCGCACCACGCGCACCACCCGTACACCCGGGCGCTGTTCTCGGCGACGCCGAGCCTGCTGCACCCGGTGGAGCCGATCGTCCTCAGTGGACCCGTGCCGTCGGCGACCGCGCCGCCGCCCGGCTGCCCGTTCCACACGCGCTGCCCGAAAGCCACCGACGAATGCTCCCTGGCCTTGCCACCGCAGTCCGGGCCGGACGAGCACACCTACCGCTGCATCCACCCAGAAATCGGAGTGACTGCCTCATGACTGCGCCCAAGTTCGCCGGCATCATCCCGCCGCTGTGCACGCCGTTCCACGACGACTTCACCGTGGACACCGCGTCGCTGCGGCGGCACATCGAATTCCAGCTCGACGCCGGCGTGCACGGGATCTTCGTGCTCGGTTCGTCCAGCGAGGTCGCCTTCCTGCCGGACGACCAGCGGCGGATCACCGTCGAAACCGCGGTCGACCAGGTCGCCGGCCGGGTCCCGGTGCTCGCCGGCTGTATCGACATGACGACCCTGCGCGTCGCCGAGCACGTGAAGACCGCCGAAGCGGCCGGTGCGGACGCGATCGTGGTGACCGCGCCGTACTACACCCGCACGCACGTCGCGGAAATCGACCGGCATTTCCGGTTGTTGCACGAGCGGACGTCGCTGCCGATTTTCGCCTACGACATCCCGATGGCCGTGCACACGAAGCTCGACCGCGACCTGGTGCTGAACCTGGCCGCGGACGGCGTACTGGCCGGGCTCAAGGATTCCAGCGGCGACGAGGCCGGGTTCCGCCTGGTGCTGCAGCAGCGCCGGGAGCGCGGCCTGGAGCACTTCGCCGTGTTCACCGGCTCCGAACTGCTCGTGGACTCCGCGCTCGCGCAGGGCGCGGACGGTGCGGTGCCGGGACTCGGAAACGTCGACCCGGTCGGCTATGTGCTGATCTACGACCACTTCCGCGGCGGCAACCCGCAGGCCGCGCGACGCGAACAAGAACGGCTGCTGACGCTGTTCAGCATCACCGACGTCGCGCCGCCGCATCGGATGGGCCGCGGTTCGGCCGCGCTCGGCGCGTTCAAGGCGTCGATGAAGATGCGCGGATTTATCGACAACGCGGTGATGGCGCCGCCGCAACTCCCCCTCAACGACGACGAACTGCTGCAGATCAAGGGAAAACTAGCGGAAGCGGGTCTCCTCTGATGGATCGGCTGTACTACGGCGGGGATTACAACCCCGAGCATTGGTCGCCCGACGTGTGGGCGGAAGACCTGAAACTGATGGCCGAGGCGTCGGTTTCGATGGTGACTGTCGGGATTTTCTCCTGGGCGCAGGTCGAACCGCGGCCCGGGGAATTCGATTTCGGCTGGTTCGACACGGTGCTGGACAACCTCGCTTCCGGCGGGGTCCGGGCCTGCCTCGCCACCATGACGGCCTCGCCGCCGCCGTGGCTTTCGCATCAGTATCCGGAAATCCTGCCGGTGCGCGCGGACGGAACCCGGCTGTCCGCCGGTGCGCGGCAGCAATTCTGCCCGTCCAGCCCGGTGTTCCGCGAGCACGCCGCCCGGCTGGTGGAACAGGTCGCCACTCGGTACGCCGGGCATCCGGCGCTGGAAATGTGGCATATCGGCAATGAGTTCGGCTGCCACATCCGTGCCTGCTACTGCGACGAGTCCGCTGTGGACTTCCGGCGCTGGCTCGTCGAGCGCTACGGCAGCATCGAGGCGTTGAACGAAGCCTGGAGCACCACTTTTTGGTCGCAGCGGTACTCCGATTTCGCCGAAGTGCAGCCGCCGCGCGTCGCGCCGACCTTCCCGAACCCGGCGCAGCAGCTGGACTTCCACCGGTTCTCCTCCGACGCTTCGCTCGGCTGCTACCTCAACGAGCGCGAGGTGCTCGCCCGCATCACCCCGGACGTCCCGGTGACGACGAACTTCGTCGGCCGCGTGCAGAAGTCGCTCGACTGGCACCGGTGGGTACCGCACGAGGACGTGGTGAGCCTCGACTCCTATCCCGACCCGCACGATCCGCGCTCGCACGTGGAAGCGGCGTTCGCTTATGACCTCGTCCGGTCCCTTAAGGACGGTCAGCCGTGGCTGCTCCTGGAACAAGCTCCGAGCGCGGTGAACTGGCGCACCCGCAACGGCCCGAAGCCGCCGGGAACCATGCGGCTGGACAGCTGGCAGGCGGTCGCCCGCGGGGCCGACGCGGTGCTGTTCTTCCAGTGGCGGCAGACCTCGGGCGGCGCGGAGAAGTTCCACTCGGCGATGGTGCCGCACGGCGGCCCGGAAACCCGCACATTCCAGGGTGTCCGTGACCTCGGCCAGGAACTGGCCACGGTGCAGCAGCTCGCCGGATCCAGGGTGCGCGCCGAGGTCGCCTTCCTGCACGACTGGAACAACTGGTGGGCGCTGGAGCTGAACTCGCATCCCTCGGATGACCTCGACCAGCTCGAAACGCACCTCGCCCACTACGCGCCGCTGTTCGACGCGAACGTGACCTGCGACGTCCTGCATCCGGCGAAGGACCTTTCCGGGTACAAGCTCGTCGTCGTGCCCAACCTGTACCTGATGGACAGTGCGGTCGCGGCCAATCTACGCTCCTATGTGGAGGGTGGCGGGCATCTGGCGGTGTCGTTCTTCTCCGGCATCGCCGACGAGAACGACCGGGTGTACACCGGCGGCTATCCCGCCCCGCTGCGCGACATTCTCGGCCTGCGCGTCGACGAATTCTGGCCGCTGCCCGAAGGCGGTTCGACTACGCTCGACCTCGATGGTGCCGCCGTTGGCGCGACGATCTGGTCCGAATGGATCGAAACCGAGGGCGCTGACGTCGTGGCCACGTTCGCCGAAGGCCCGCTGGCCGGTCGACCCGCTGTTACGCGGCACGAGTTCGGCTCCGGCGTCGCGTGGTACCTCGGCACCCGGCCGGACGCGGACGTCATGCGCACGCTCTTCGACCGGATCACCGCCGACGCCGGAGTTTCGCCGGTGCTGCCCGGTCTGCCGGACGGCGTCCAGGCAATCGTGCGACACGGTGCGGACGATTACCTCTTCCTGCTCAACCACAACGCCGAAGCCGTCACTGTTTCCTTGCCTTCGCCCGGTACGGATTTGCTCACCGATCCCGCTCAGCCATCGTCCGAAGTGGAATTGGCCGCGCACGGCGTGGCCGTCCTTTCCGGACAGTTCGGAACGGAGACCAGATGAGAACCGCCCTTCGCGTGGTGCTGGCGTTCGTGCTGCTGGCTTTCTTCGCGCCGGCTTCAGCGCAGGCCGCCCCGCAGTTCGATCAGAAAGCGCTGTTCAACCCGCATCAGGAAACCGGCTACGCCTGCTTCCGCATCCCGGCGATCGTCCGCAGCACGCACGGCACGCTGCTGGCGTTCGCCGAGGGGCGCAAGGACAACTGCGGCGACACCGGTGACATCGACCTGGTGCTGAAGCGGTCGACCGACGGCGGCACCACCTGGTCGCCGCTGCAGGTGGTGAACCGCGGCGGCGGGGACACCCACGGCAACCCGGTGCCCATTGTGGACACCAAGACCGGCCGGATCGTCCTGATCACCACCTACAACAAGGGCCGCACCGACGACAAGGGCTGCTCCGTGCCGTGCCCGCGCACGCCGCACTCGCAGTACAGCACCGACGACGGCCGCACCTGGTCCACGCCGGTCGACATCAGCGCGCAAGCGAAGCTGCCCGCGTGGGATTCCTGGTACGCCTCGGGTCCGGTGCACGGCATCCAGCTTCAGCACGGCCGGCACGCGGGCCGGCTCGTCTTCGGAGTGAACGCCGAACGCAGTGACGGCAACAATTCCGTCGAAAACTACGCCGGACTCATCTACAGCGACGACGCCGGCTCCACCTGGCACGTCGGCGCTGTCGACAACTACCTGCATCCCGTGGGCGGCACCTTCACGCAAAAGCCGTCGGAAGTCAGCGTCGTGGAACTGCCGGACGGCACCATTTACGCGGGCGGTCGCGAACAGAGCGGCACCGACATCGGCAACCGCGACTACGCCCTGAGCCGCGACGGGGGCGAGACCTTCTCCCAGCGCTTCACCACGATTCCCGACCTCGTGACGCCGATGGTGCAGGGTTCGCTGCTGCGCCTCGACCGTCCCGGCGGCAAGCGGATCCTCTTCGCCTCCCCCGCGGACACCGACCGGCGGCGCTGGATGACCATCCGTTCGTCCTATGACGACGGTCGCACGTGGGAAAACGCCGACCAGGGCACGCGGATCACGACGGACTGGTCGGGCTACTCCGACCTGGTCCAGCTGAGCGGTCCGCAGGACAGGAACGCGAAAATCGGCCTGCTGTACGAGGGCGGCGCAGTGGACGCCCGCGACGAGATCCGCTTCGCTCGCTTCGGCGAGAACTACCTCGGCTGGAAGCGTTCGCCCGGAGTGTCCACTCCAGACGTCGCAAGTGGACAGCCCGCGCGCGTGCTCGGCGATGCCAGTACTGTCGCTGGCAAGTTCGGCAAGGCTGTGGAACTGCAGAACGGCTTCGTCCGCGTTCCGTACTCGCCGGCGCAATTGGTGGGATCCGGCGACTTCACCTTCTCCACCTGGGTCAAATACGGTGCTTCAAAGGACCCACAACCCATCCTGTGGCTGGGCGGAATGGGCTCGACCGCACCGCAACTGTGGCTGCGCGCCGAACCCGCGGCACACCGTCTGATCGCGATGATGACCACCGCTGCCGGAAGCAAATCTGTCACCACGCAATCGGCGTACGATGATCAGAAATGGCACCACGTGGCGCTCCAGCGGTCGGGCGGCCAGCTCCGGATCCTGGTCGACGGCGCGGTGGCGGCGTCCGGTCCGGACTCCCCCGGTTCGGTCACCCAGACCGTCTCGTTCCAGTTGTGGCTGGGTGAACGCCTCGACGGCGCGCAGCACCTGACCGGCGCGCTGGACGACGCTCGCCTCTACCGCCGCGCTCTGTCCACTGCGGAATTGACCACCGTCCGCGCCGGGAAGCCAGTCCCGGGAGCGGTCATGGAGCTTCCCTTCGACCGGTAATTCTTTCTGAAGCCGGGTGGTTCCTTTTCGGAGCCACCCGGCTTCAGCCGTGCAACGCGAGATACGGCGCGATCCCGACCAGGACCGCGATCAGCGCGGCCTTGAGCGTCTTGGTCGGCAACGCGTGCGCGATCCGCCAGCCGATCAACACGCCCGCCAGCTCCGGAATCCCGACGATCGCCGCCAGCCGCCAGTCGACCGCTCCGTGCAGGACGTAGCCGACGGTTCCCACGCTGGCGATCACCACCGACTGCGCCTGCGCCGCGGCGAGCGCCCCCAGCACCGGCATCCCGGCGACGACCAGCAACGGCACCGCGAGCATCGGGCCGCCGACCCCGACCAGCCCCGCCACCACCGCGACTCCCGCCCCGATCGCTCCCGCGACCGGCAGCCCGACGGCCCGCTCCCGTCCCTTCAGTCCGACGAACACCGCCACGACGAGCGCGAACCCGCCGAGCACGATTCCGAAGGCCTTTGTGGACACCCAGGAGTTGAGCAGCACTCCGAGCGGTGTCCCTGCTACTGCGGCTGCCGCAAGAACTCCCGCGATTTTCCGGGTTTCGGGCTCGCGCAACTGTCCGGAATGGACGAAGGCAGCGCTGCCGAGAATCCCGGTGGCCACGTGCGTGACGATCGCTGTTCCCGCGACCTGCGCCGGAGTGAGCGAGGTGAAGACGAACAGCCCCACGGTCGCTAGCACCCCGCCCGGTCCGACCGCGGTGATGCCGATCCCGGCCAGCAATCCGGTGACGATGAGCGCGGGGATCATTTCGGCTGCCTCCGGAAGTCGTTCTCTCGTCCGCGCGCCGCGGCGCGTGCATCACGAACCAGGCCGCGCGTTGTCCGCCGCCGGAAACCGGGGCCTGCCAACCGAATCACTCCCAATCTCAGCGCACCTCTCCCGGTGCGGGTCACTCCGCTCCACGCTGCAAAGTCGCCCGCAACGTCAACCGATCCGCGCGAATATGCAGCCACTCCGCGTCCACCGGCCGCCCGTCCGGCAGCCGCGTCAACCGGTCCAGCGCGAAAACCGCGGTCCCCGGCGCGATCTCCAGCAACGCGGCCGTATCCGGCCCAGCGGACACCGCATGGACCTCCACCTCCGCCCGCCCCAGCCGGATGCCGTTCGTCTCCTCCAGCAACGCGAACAGATCCCGGTGCGCCAAATCCTTCCCCAGCAACGGAATCCCCAAATCCGCCACCAGATAAGTCGAGTCGAGCGACAACGGCACCCCGCCGAGCCGCCGGACCCGCTCCAGGTGCACGACCTCCTCCCCCGCCGCCAGGCCAAGGCGGTCCGCGACCGCAGGCGGCGCGGCGACCGTCTCGGCCGCGCGCACCTCGTTCACGACCTCGCCGTGCCCTTCGAGCGCCTCCGCCAGCCCGGACAACCGGTCGAGACCGTGGCCGTACTTCGGGCGCACCACCAGCGTCCCGACGCCCTGCCGACGCTCGACGAGCCCTTCGTCCCGCAGCAAGGCGAGCGCTTCCCGCACGACGTTCCGCGACGCGCCGAACCACTCGCCCAGCTCCCGCTCGCTGGGCAGCAGTTCGCCGACCTCGCCCGCGACGATCCGCTGCCGCAGGCCGTCGGCCATCTGCCGGGCCCGTTCCGCCCTCCGCCGCGTAGTCACCACGTCGGCGACGCTACCTGGATTTTGATTACGCCGAGGTTACGCCACCCACATTGACCTGCGGAAACGCTGTGAGCAGCAGCAACAGCGACCCCGTCGGCGCGTTCCGCCACCGCGGGCCGGTGGCACCGGCGCGAGAGTTCCGGCAAGGTCGGAACGGGGAGGGACCATGACCGTCTTCGGAGTCCGGCTCGATTCCGGGTTCAACGGCACCGCGGTCGGCGAGGGCGATCCCGCGCGGCTGATCGCTGAGGCGCAGGAGGCCGATCACGCCGGGCTGGACGTCGTCACGGTGACCGATCATCCGTACCACGCGCGGCATCTCGACGCGTACGCCACGCTCGGCTTCGTCCTCGGCGCGACGTCCAGGATCAGCGGCGCGGCCACCGTCACCAACCTGCCGATCCGCCCGGTGCCCGCGCTGGCCCGGACAGTCAGCGCGTTATCCGAACTCTCCGGCGGACGCATCCGGCTCGGCGTCGGCGCGGGCGCGCTGTGGGATCAGATCGAGGCATTCGGCGTCGAACGCCGCACGCCGGCCGAGGCGGTGCGGCTGTTCGCCGAAGGCATCACACTCCTGCGCGCCCTCACCGGCGGCGGCACGGAACCGGTCACCTTCGACGGCGAATTCCACCGCGTCACCGGCGTGCTGCCGTCCGCCGCCGCGACACCGCCGATCTGGACCGGCTCGATCGGCCCCGCCTCGCTCGCCGTGACCGGCCGCCTCGCCGACGGCTGGTTTCCCGCCGTCGCCCAGGACTGGCGCAGCGAAACGGTCGCGAAATCCCGCCCGCTCATCGACCGGGCCGCCGTCGAGGCGGGTCGCGATCCGGCCGCGATTTCCACCCTGTACAACGTCTTCGGCACCATCAGCGGCGGTGCCGCCCCACTCTCCCGAGGCACTGGCGAACACGGGATGGGCGTGCTCGCCGGGTCGGTGCGGGCTTGGACCGCGGAGCTGGCCGAGGCGAGCGAAGAGCATGGTGCGGACGGGTTCGTGTTCTTCCCGAACGTCGGCACTGTTGCCGAGCGGGAAGAGTCCCGGCAGCGGTGGTTGCACGAGGTCGTGCCCGCAGTCCGTGCGGCAATCGGACGCTGAACCCGACGCCGTCGTCAGCGGATCAGGCTCTCCGATCCTCGTGCGTGTACAGCGCGCTCACGGCTGCGGGATCGTCGCTGGAGCACAGGTCGGCGAGGTCCTTCACCGCGAAGTGCCGACAGGTCCCGACCACGCGCTTCTCAGATACGCGAGCAGTGGTCAACGGCACCGGGTCCAACGCGAGCAACAGGCGGCCACCGATCCTGGCCAGTCACCGGCCGATGTCGCGCTGGTTTCACCGCCGCGGCGTCCCCCGGAGACACCGCGGCGGGACTACTCCGGACGCCTCAGCAAATGCTCCCCAGGCTCGACGTCCACCCCCACCACATCCCGTACTCGGCGAGGTTCCCCGCGTCGTTCAGGTGCACGTTGTCGGCCAGCCACGGGCTCGGGTTGGGCAGATTCGCCGACCCCGCGGGCGGGATGTACTGTCGCAGATCGACCAGCGCGGTGCCCTTCTCGACCGCCGTCTGGTAGATCGACGTCGCGTACTGCGACCAGAAGTACTTCTGCGTCTGGCCGCCCCACGGGTTGGGCGTCCACTTCAGCTCGGCGTAGATCGACAGCAGGATGTCGACCCCGGGCCGGGCGGTGCGGATGTTGTCGATGACCTTGCCGAGGTTCGCCTTGAAGACCGCCGGGTCGGCCTGCGAGATCAGTTCGTTGCCGCCGAGGTCGACGAGGACCAGGTCGGGCTGGCGTTGCGTGATGTCGGCGAGCGCGCCGGTCGTGTCGGGCCAGCGGCCGCCGGGGAGGTAGTCGGTGGCCATCGCGCCGTTGTGCGCGTAGTTCTTCGTCGTGGTGTTCCACTGCGCGTGGAGGTCGTTGGCGATTTTCGTGGTCCAGCCGTAGGTCGTCGGCGCGTAAGTGTCCGTAGCGGACTTGTAGCCCGTGGTGCCGTAACCGGTGTCGGCCGACGTCCCGAGGATCGCGACCTGCTCCTTTTTGGTGCACCAGGTGCTGGTCTGACCCGCGTCGGCGGTGACGGCGGGGGACATCGCGATGCCGAGGCCGACCAGGGTCAGCAACGCCGCGATACGGGCTTTTCGCATGGGGACCGGGCCTTTCCGGAAGTGATGATCTGCGGATGTGTCGCCGCGACGGCCCCGCGCGTTACCGCCGCGCGGAAACCGAAACCGGGATGCGGGGAGCATCACGGTTCTGGCAGTCTCGAGGAGGTGAAGATCCTGTTCGCGTCCGCGCCCGGGTACGGGCTCACGCTGCCGCTGATCCCGGTCGTCTGGGCCGCCCGCGCCGCCGGGCACGACGTCCTGCTGGCCACCACCGCGGAGATCGCCGAGGTGTCCGCGCGCGCCGGGCTGCCGGTCGTCGACGTATTCCCCGGCCGCGACGTCTGGACGGACCTGCTGGCCACGATCAAGGACGGGGCCGCGCCGGATCCGGACGAACCCGAGGAGTACCGGATCGCGCGGCAGCACCAGGGTCCGTTCGGGCTCTTCACCGCCGCCATGACCGAGGGCACGATCGAAGCCGGCCGGGCGTTCGGCGCGGACCTCGTCGTCTACCCGTCCGACCACGGCACCGGCGCGCTCGCCGCGGCCGCGCTCGGCGTGCCCGCGCTCGAGGTCGGCAACCGGATCTCGTGGTCGGCCCGGGACCTCTCGTGGCGCACCGAGCACGCCGACTTCCTGGACAGCGACCTCGTCACGCTGATGCGCGAGAAGCTCGGCATCGGCGACGCCCCGGTGAACGTCATCGCCCGGATCGACCCGCGCGCGCCGAGCATGGGCGGCCTGCGCGCGGACGAGGAGCCCGCCGACGAACGCGACGGCGCGCCGTGGTGGCCGATGCAGTTCGTGCCCTACAACGGCGGGTCGGTGCTGCCGGAGTGGGCGCTGCGGAAGCTGCAGCGGCCTCGGGTGGCGGTCACGCTGGGCACTGTCGTGCCGGCGATGTCGGGGATCAGCAGCCTGAAGGTGGTGCTCGACGCGCTCGGCGGGATGGACGTCGAGGTCATTCTCGCGGCGGGCGCCGCTGATGTGAGCGAGCTGGGCGAGCTTCCGGAGAACGTCCGCTCGGTGGGGTATTTGCCGCTGTCGGCGTTCTTGCCGGAGTGTTCGGCGATTGTGCATCACGGCGGATCCGGGACTACTGCCGCGCCGTTGTTCTACGGGGTGCCGCAATTGGTGCTGCCTAGTTTCGCGGACAATCCGATGTCGGCGGAGCGGGTGGTCGAGCGGGGCGTCGGGCTGAGCCATGATCCGTCTGCTGTGGACGTCGAGACCCTGCGGAAACTGGTGCGGCGACTGTTCGAAGAAGATTCCTTCGCGGTGGCTGCGGCCGAGGTGCGCGCGGAGATCGCCGGGCAGCCGAGCCCTTCCGACGTCATCGCGCGCGCCGTCGCCGCGTTGGGCTGAACCGGGGTCGTCACCGCGGGCCGGGCGCGGTGTACCGGGCCCGGCCGAAGCCCAGGATCAGGTAGCCGATGATCGAGAACAGGAACAGGCCGAAGAACCCGAAGACGCCGCTCTTGCCGAACGCCCTGGCGATGTCGAGCGACACGACGATGACGACCACGAGGTTGACCAGCGGGACGAGCAGCAGGAGCAGCCACCACCCGGAGCGGCCGGCGACCTTCAGCCAGACGTAGACGTTGTAGATCGGGATGATCGCCGCCCAGCCGGGGTATCCGGCCTTGGCGAACACCAGCCACAGCGCGACGATCGTGAGGACCGTGACGACCACTCCGCCCGAGCCGAAGCCGAGTGCCGGGTTGAACGAGGTCTCTTGGTTCACAGTGCGGGAGTCCTTTTCGAAGTGCCTGCCGGACGCGTGACTTTAGCGTCGCGGGGCGGGCACAGCAGGACGGACCGAGGTCGCGCTTCGGTTACTGACCGAATGTGCCCGGCAATCGGGACAACGGGGCAGCGCCACCCTCCGCTAGATCGCGGTTTCTCCCTTGCCCAGCACCACAATCCCGAAATCGCTCACGTGGTAATGGCTGCGGTCCCGGGCCAGGTCCACCCCGATGTGCGCCCCCGGCGGGACCACCACGTTCTTGTCCAGAATCGCACGCCGCACCACCGCGCCGCGGCCGACTCGCGCACCGTCCAGCAGCACCGAACCCTGCACCACAGCGCCGTTCTCGATGAAAACGTCCGGCGACAGCACCGAATCCACCACCTGCGCACCGGAAATGATGCAGCCGTTGCTGACGATCGACTGGGTCGCCGTGCCGCCCTCCACGAACTTCGCCGCCGCGCGCTGGCCGGGATGGGCCAGGATCGGCCATTTCCGGTTGTACAGGTTGAAAATCGGCTGCGTCGAGATCAGGTCCGTGTGCGCGTCGTAATAACTGTCGATCGTTCCGACATCGCGCCAGTAGCCGTGGTCCCGGCCGGTTTCGCCGGGCACCACATTGCCGTTGAAGTCGTAAACCGCGGCCTCGGATTTCTCCACCAGCGCCGGGATGATGTCGCGGCCCATGTCGTGTTTGGACGCCGGGTTCTTGGCGTCCGCGTGCAGCGCGTCGAGCATCACCTGCGTCGTGAAGACGTAATTGCCCATCGACACATACGATTCGTCCGGCGAATCCGGCAGGCCCGGCGGGTCCTCGGGCTTCTCCAGGAACGCGTCGATCTTCGTCCCGTCCCCGGTGCTGATCACGCCGAACGAACGGGCCTCCGCGCGCGGCACGCGGATTCCGGCGACCGTCACGCCCGCGCCGGACGCGATGTGCGCGTCGATCATCTGCCGCGGGTCCATCCGGTAGATGTTGTCCGCGCCGAACACCGCGATGTACGCGGGCGATTCGTCGTGCACGAGGTTCAGGCTCTGGTGGATGGCGTCCGCGCTGCCCTGGAACCAGCGCGGGCCGAGCCGCTGCTGCGCGGGCACCGGCGTGACGTACTCGCCGGTCAGCGACGACAGCCGCCACGTCGTCGAGATGTGGCGGTCCAGCGAATGCGATTTGTACTGCGTCAGCACGCAGATCCGGCGGATCCCGCCGTGCACCAGGTTGGACAGCACGAAGTCGATCAGCCGGTGCACGCCGCCGAACGGGACCGCGGGTTTCGCGCGGTCGGTGGTCAGCGGCATCAGCCGTTTGCCCTCGCCGCCGGCGAGGACGATCCCCAGCACATCGGATCCGTCGATCACGAAACCCTCCCGCACGCCTCGTAAACCCCGACCGTCGCGGCGGCGATCGCTGCCCAGCCGAACTCTCCCACCGCGCGGTCCCGTCCGGCGAGGCCCAGCCGGGTGGCGCGGGCGCGATCGGCGGCGAGGTCGTTGATCCCGCGCGCGAGCCCGGCCTCGAAAGCGCCGGGCTCGGACTCGTCGTAGTGCACCAGCACCCCGGTCTCGCCGTCGGCGACCACCTCCGGGATGCCGCCGACGTCGCTGGCGACGACCGTGGTGCCGCACGCCATCGCCTCCAGGTTCACGATGCCGAGCGGCTCGTACACCGACGGGCACACGAACACCAGCGCGTGCGTCAGCAACTGGACGACTTCGTTGCGCGGCAGCATTTCCGGGATCCAGTGCACGCCGGACCGGTTTTCCTGCAGGTCCGCGACCAGCCCGCGGAACTCCGCGTCCAGCTCCGGCGTGTCCGCGCCGCCCGCGCACAGGATCAGCTGCACGTCTTCGTCCAAAGCGGCCCCGGCGCGCACGAGATGCGGCACGCCTTTCTGCCGCGTGATCCGGCCGACGAACAGCGCGTACGGCCGGTTCGGATCGATGCCGTGCTTCTCGAGCACATCAGTGCCGGGATCGGGTTGGTACAGCTCGGTGTCGATGCCGTTGCGCACCACGTGCACCCGCGCCGGGTCGACGTTCGGATACGCGGCGAGCACGTCGCGCCGCATGCCGGAGCTGACCGCGATGATCGCGTCCGCAGCCTCGTACGCATCGCGTTCGATCCACGACGACACGCGGTAGCCGCCGCCGAGTTGCTCGGCCTTCCACGGCCGCAGCGGTTCGAGCGAATGCGCGGTGATGACGTGCGGGATGCCGTGCGCGAGCTTCGCCAGATGACCGCCGAGGTTCGCGTACCAGGTATGACTGTGCGCGAGATCGTGGCCGGCGAGCGCGTCGGCCATCGAGACCGCGATGTCCATCGTGGCGAACGCGGGCTGGGCGTAACCGTGCGCGTCGCGGTGCCCGTGCGCGCCGTCCGGGCGGTCGGAGCCCCAGCAGTGCACGTCCAGGTCGACCAGCGACCGCAGTTCCCGCGCGAGGAACTCGACGTGCACCCCCGCTCCCCCGTACACGTCCGGCGGGTACTCCCGGGTGAGCAGGCCGACCTTCATGCGTCGACCCTAGACGGCCCCACCGGCCGCACGCAGTACGGAAAGCGGGCGAATCCGGTTCGCCGCTCAGTGTTCGCGCAGTCCCACCACGACTGTCGCGCCGAGTTCGTCGTCCTCTTCGACGGACGCGGCCAGCCCGGCCCGGCGCACCTCGGCGACAGCAGTGGCCGATTGGCGTTCGCTGGCCTCGAAAAGCACGTGCCCGCCCGGCGCGAGCCACGCCGGGGCCTCGGCGACGACGCGACGGAGCACGTCGAGACCGTCGGTTCCCCCGTCAAGTGCGACGCGGGGTTCGTGGTCGCGCGCCTCGGGCGGCATGAGCGCGACGTCGTCGGTCGGGACGTACGGGACGTTCGCGATCAGCACGTCCACCCGGCCGCGCAACCGTTGCGGAAGCGGGGAGTAGAGATCGCCTTTGTAGACCTCACCAGGCACGTTGTGCCGAGCGCAATCGACCGCGGCGGGCTCGACGTCGGCGGCGTGCAGCTCGATCCCGGGCACCTCGGCCGCGACCGTCGCGCCCAGTGCGCCGGAGCCGCAGCACAGGTCGAGCACCACTGCTTTGTCGTGCGCGAACCCGACGGCCAGCCGCACGAGCGACTCGGTGCGGTGCCGGGGCACGAAAACACCCGGCGCGACGACGAACCGGCGACCGGCGAACTCCGCCCAGCCGAGGATGTACTCCAGCGGTTCCCCGTCGACCCTCCGCTCGACCATCCCGGCCAGATCGCCCGATTGGCCCAGCAGGAGCCGGGCCTCGTCCTCGGCGAAGACACACCCGGCGGCCCTCAAGCGCGCGACGACCTCGACGAAATCCACTACGCCTCCACCTCGCTGAAGCCTCGTGAGTGGCAATGCCGGTTCTAACCGGCACAAACGCGCACGCGCCCTACGGCACCACGACGACCGGCCAGGTCGCGGCGCGCACCAGCCGGTTGCCGACCGAGCCGACGAGCCGGTGCCCGCCCTGTTCGGACGCGCCGACCACGACCATGTCCGCGTTCACCTCCTGCGCGGCCTGGCGCAGTTCCGGGAAGGTCTCGCCGCGACGGACCACGAACGTGACCGGCACCTGCAGGTCGGCCGCCCGGTCGCGCAGTTCCGCGCGCAACTGCTCGATCTCTTCCTCGAAGGTCTGCTGCTGCACGTCGACGACCGCGGCCGCGGCGAGCCCGGTCCACACCGTCGGCGCCGCCACGTACACCACGACCAGCCGCGCGCGCTGCCTCCGGGCGAGACCGCCGCCGTAGGCCGTCGCCCGCAGCCCGGTCGGCGACGTGTCCGCGCCGACCAGGATCACGCGCGGTCCGTCGGTGCCCCGTTCGTACGGGCCCGGGTCCCAGCTGGGTCCGTATTCCTCGACCAATTGCTCCACTCGGCCCATTATGTCCGGGGCGCCGGAACCCGCCCGGCCGCGTCCGTCGTCGGCGCGGAAAACGCCGCAAGAAAATTCCCACCTGGTTGGATTTCCGGTCCTTCGGAGTACCCCAGGCCTCTCTTGCCTGGTAGCGTCCCCGCAACCTGAACACACGCGTCCGGGAAGGACCGGGGAGCCCACACGCGTGCGGCGGCGAGGCGGATCGCGATGCGAGACGATGTAGTCGAGGCGAGTGCGGTGGTCGGGCACTCGCCCGAACAGGTGTGGCAGATCGTCGGCACCCCGGAGCTGTACCCGAGGTTCGTCCCGGCGATCAGCTGGTGCGAGGTCACCGTGCCCGCCGAACGCGGCCGCGGCCCGCACTGCCTGATCCGGCTGGCCCCGGACCGGGAAACCATGGTCGAGGGCACCGTCCACGCGGCGGTGTACCGGCCGGGCGAGCACGTCGTCTGGTGCGGGCTGCCGGACGAGCGGACGTGGGTGTCGATCGAATTGCGCCCGGTCCCGCGCGGCGGCACCGAGATCGTGCTGCGGATGATGCTCCCGTCGCTGCCGCCGGAACACTCCGGACTGCTCGCGCGCGGCACGGCGAAAGGCCTGCTCAAGCAGCTGTCGAAGCGGATCGGCCAGCAGCTGTCCGGCCTGCCGGGCGACCCGCCGGAGCATGAGCCGGCGACTGCGCTGCGCACGGCGAACACGCTGGTCCGCGCCGGCGTGCTGGCCGCCGGGCGGCCGGACAAAGTGGTCAAGCAGCTCAGTTCGTTCGCCCGCTGGGGCGCGACGCTGGCCGGCGGGTACCTCGCCGCGACCGCCCGCGGCGCCGACGACGTCGCGGTGCACGACGAGCGCAACTCGCGCACGTTCGGCGAGATCGACGAACGCAGCAACCAGCTGGCCAACGCACTGGCCGCGCTCGACGTCGAGGCTGGTTCGCGGGTCGCGCTGATGTGCCGCAACCACGCGGCGATGGTCGAGGCGTTCGTCGGATGCAGCAAGCTCGGCGTCGACGTCGTCCTCCTCAACACCGGTCTCTCCCCCGCCGCGGTCGAAGAAGTACTGACGCAGCACCCGCCCGCCGCGGTCCTGGCCGACGACGAGTTCGCGCCGATCATCGCGTCAGTGCCCGGCGAATTCCCGCGCGTGAGCACGTGGGACGACGCCGACCAGGGCTACCGCACGCTGGACGAGCTGCTCCAGGACGCCCCCACGGCGCGGCCGAAGCCGAGCGAACGCGAGGGCCGGATCGTCGTGCTGACCTCGGGCACCACCGGAGCCCCGAAGGGCGCGCGCCGTCCGACGCCGAAGGGCGTGAGCACGTCGGCGACCGTTTTGTCGCGAATCCCGTTGCGGGCCAGGGACAAGATCGCCGTGGCCGCCCCGCTGTTCCACAGCTGGGGACTGGCCGCGATGCAGCTCGGCATGGCGCTGCGCGCGGAACTGTCGCTGATCCGCCGGTTCGACGCGGAGCACACGCTGCGCACGATCGCCGAACACCGCTGCGACGCGCTGTTCGCGGTGCCGATCATGCTGCAGCGGATCCTCGACCTGCCCGAACGCGTGCGCAACCGGTACGACCTGTCGTCGCTGCGGATCGTGGCGAGCAGCGGGTCGGCGATGCCGGGCGCGTTCGTGACGTCGTTCATGGACACCTTCGGCGACGTCCTCTACAACTTCTACGGCTCCACCGAGGTGTCCTGGGCGAGCATCGCCGACCCGGCGGACCTGCGCGCCGCACCGACCTCCGCCGGCCGTTGCCCGCCCGGCACCCAAGTCGCGATCCTGGACGAGGACCGCCGCCCGGTCCCGCCCGGCGACGAGGGCCAGATCTTCGTCGGCAACGACATGCTCTTCGACGGCTATACCAACGGTTCCAGCGTCCCGCGCGCCCACGACCTGATGGCCACCGGCGACGTCGGCTACCAGGACGCGTCGGGTCGGCTGTTCGTGACCGGGCGGGCCGACGAGATGATCGTGTCCGGCGGCGAGAACGTGTTCCCGCGTCCGGTCGAGGAAGCTTTGGCCGCGCTGCCCGGTGTTTCCGACGCGGCCGTGGTCGGTGTTCCGGACGACGAGTTCGGGCAGCGCCTCGCCGCGTACGTCGTGCTCCGCCACGGCGCGCGCATGCACGCCGAGGACGTCCGGCACTACATCCACCAGAAACTCGCCCGGTTCGCGGTGCCGCGCGACGTCTACTTCGTACCCGAACTTCCCCGCAACGCCACCGGAAAGATCGTGAAGCGGCTCCTCAACGACGACCTCTGGCCCATCGCCCAGGGATAACTCAAAGTCTGGCCAACTGCCCCTGCGGCCCCGGACTCGACGCGGCCGCGGTGACGCTGAACCGGCCCGGTCCGAACGTCTCCTCGCCGGTCGGGCCGGACGAGATCTGCCGGATGCTCGCGCTCAGATCCGCCTCGACCCCGCCGGGCAGCTTCAACCGGATCAGGAACGGCAGCACCAATCCCACGACCATCAGCCCGACGAGCACCGGCGTGAGCGTCGTCAGCATGACGCCGGTGATCTTGTCGGACAAGAAGAACGCGACCCACAACGCGATCAGCGCGGCGATCCCGACGACCACCACGATGACGCTTCCCGCCGTGCTGCTCCGCGTGATCCGCAGGCTTTCCTCCATGATCTGCAGGCTGCGCTGCGCCTCTACGTTCCCCGGATCGAGTTTCACGCACCGGCGCAGATCACGGATCGCCTTGCGCCGCTGCATCGGCTTCGCCGGGAAGTCCCCGGCGGACTCGGCCAGCTTGTACCGCGCGACCGCGGCGACGAAATACGGCTCGGCTTCTTTCGAGGCAAGGGAAATCGCCTCCTGCGCGTGAGCGAGCGCGTCGGCGTGGAACTGCCTGCCCTGAGTGGCATCACCGCGTTCGATGAGCAATTTGGCCACTGCCACCAGCAATTGCCACCGCGGCAGGTCACAGTCGTTGCGGCGCAACGCTTGCCGCAGTACGTCTTCTCCCTCGACAAAATCCCCTGCCGACCGCATCAGCGCGACGGCGAGCCCGAGACTCGCGCTCCCGTTGGCCGGATCGATCTGCCGCGCCTGCCGGAAATGCCGCGCGGCACTGGCACTGGGCTTGCCCGCCGGATCGTCGATTCCCCGCTGCAGGTGGAGATACCCGAGTTCGACATGCGCCTGCGCGTCGAACCAATCGCGTTCCAGCGCCGCGTTGAGGTGCGCTTCCGCCTCGTCGAACCGGCCCAGCTGCGAGTAAAGCGCACCGAGATCGACGTAGCTGGCGTGATGGTGATCCAGTTCGACCGCACGACGGAAATGCTGCTCCGCCTGAGCGAACTGCCGCCGCTGGAAATTGAGCACCCCAAGGCAGGTGTGCGCGGCGTGATACTGCTTCTCCTTCTCCAGCACGGAAAAACACAGCTTCTCGGCTTCGTCCCGACGCTGCGGCGTAGCCTGCCGAACCAGGCACCAGGCCAGACCGAACTGGTGATCAGCGCTGTCCAGCTCCTTCTCGCACGCGGTGCGGAACCGTTCCTCAGCGGCGGGATAGTCCCCCGCGGCGAACCGGATCCAGCCCGATTGCGCCGCGGTTTCGGCCTCCTCGCCGGAATTCCGCGCATCGGCTCGCAACAAAGCGAGCTGCTGGTCAGCTTCGTCAAGTCGACGGCTGTCGTGGTAAATCCAGACGAGCTCCTCGCGCAGCGACCGGCTCCACGGCATCCGTTCCAGCGCCTCGGCGACGCCCCGCTCGGCCTCGTCGAAGCGGCGCAGCGAGCGCAGCGCGGCAGATCGCCCGGTGATCGCGTCGACGAGGAACGGATCGATCCGCAGCGCCCGGTCGAACCAGCCGATGCTTTCCTCGTACTTCAGCTGTTCGTCGTGCAGCAGACCCATTTCCACGAGCAGGTCGGGCTCGTCCGGACGACGTTCGATCGCTTCCTTCGCCGCTTCTTCAGCCTCCGGGAACCGGCGGAGACGCCGCAGCGCGGTCACCCGCCATTCCAGCGCCAGCCTGTGCAACGGATCGAGGTCGAGGGCCTGCCGGATGCTTTCCAGCGCCTCCTCGAAATGCCCCTCGTCGCCCAGCAGCAAGGCGCGTTCCACCAGCAGGTCAGGGGTATCCGGGCAGAGCGCGATCGCTTCCGTCACCGCGGCCCGCGCTTCGCCGAACCGCCGCAGCCGACGCAACGCGGTCACCCGCCATTCCAGCGCGCTGGCGTGCTTCGGGTCGACCGCCAGCACCTGGTCGTACCATTGGAGAGCTTCCTCGGCGCTGCCGTGGGTGCGACAGAGCGCCGCCATCTGCATCAGGCCGGCGGGGTTGCCCGGCTGCCGGTCGAGGATCGTCTGCGCGCTCTCCTTCGCCTCGTCGAACCGGCGCAGCCGCAAGCACGCCACCGACAGGGCCAGCAACGCCCAGGCCCGTCCCGGATCGAGGTCCAGCGCCCGGCGGAACGCGTCCACTGCCTCCTCGAACCGGGACTGGTCGTAGCGCACCCAGCCCAGCTGCACCAGGAGGTCCGGCTCGTCCGGACGCAGCTCGATCGCCTCGTTCGCCGCCGCTTCGGCCTCCTCGAACCGCCGCAGCTGGCGCAGCGAAGCCACGCGCTCCCCCAGCGCCCGAGCGTGCGCCGGATCGAACTCCAGCACCCGTTCGCACCACGAAAGCGCCTCGTCGAACCGGAACCGATCGGTCGCCAGCCAGGCCCGTTGCATCAGCAGTTCCGGTTCGTCCGGGCAGTGCTGGACCGCTTCCGCGAAGATCGCCTCGGCCTCGCCGTGCCGGCGCAGCGAAACCAGTGCCGACATCCGGGACCGCCAAGCCCAGGAGGACCCGGGGTCGAGGTCGGCGGCTCGCTGGAACCAGTCCAGCGCCCGGTCGTGTTCGTGCTGTTCGCTGTAAACCCAGCCCCGGTGCACCAGCAGGTCCGCGTTCTCCGGACAGCGCGCGATCGCGTCCTCCGCCGCCGCTTCGGCGTCGGAGTAACGGCGCAGGTCGCGCAGCGTCTCGATTCTCGACCGCAGCGCGGGCAGATGCGCGGGCTCCAGCGCCAGCGCCCGGTCGTAGCGTTCGAGAGCCTCCTCGTGCCGGAGCAAATCCCCGGCGACCCACCCGGCGAGCACCCAGCGAGCGGGGTCGTCCGGATGCTGTCCGACAGCCTCTCGCACGACCTCCTCGGCCGCTTCGAACCGCCGCAGCCCGCGAAGCGCGAACACCCGGCTCTGCAGCACGCTCAGGTCCTGCGGATCGACGGCGAACGCCCGCTGGGCCCAGCTCAGCGCCTCCTCGAAGCGGAACTGGTCCTCGGCCACCTCGCCCGCTGTCAGCAGGCCGCCCACGTCGCCCGGCAGCAGGTCGATCGCCTCCTGGGCGGCACCCTCCGCCTCGGCGAACCTCCGCTGCTTGCACAGCAGGTCCACCTTCGACAGCAAGGTGAGTTTGTCCCGCGGTTTGACCGCCAGCAGCCGATCGGCCCAGCCCACCGCCTCCTCGAAGCGCGACTGGTCCTTGGCCAGCCAGCAGCCCTCTTTCACCAGGTCCGGGTCGTCGGGGCGGATTTCGAGCGCGTCCCGCAGGGCCGTCTCGGCTTCGCCGAACCGCTTCAGCAGCCGCAGTTTCCGTACCCGCCACCGATGAGCCACGCCGAACCGCGGAGCGATTTCCAGCGCTCGTTCGAACCAGGTCAACGCCTCCTCGTCGCGCTCCCGGTAGTCGGCCACCCAGCCCATCTCGGCCAGGAGCCGCGGTTCGCGGGGAAGCAGCTCCAGCGCCGCCTTGGCCGCGTCCTCCGCCTCCTCCGCCCGGTCCAGGTACCAGAGGGTGCTGATCCTCGACCGCAGTGCCCACTCGCTGCGCGGATCGACCGCCAGCGCGCGTTCGTACCAGGCCAGCGCCTCTTCGTCGCGGTCGCGCTCGTCCTCCATCCAGCCCATCGTCGTCAGCGGATCCGGCTCTCCCGGATGCCGCTCGATCGCCCGCCGGCCGGCCGCCTCCGCTTCCTCGTACCGGTTCAGCGAAGCCAGCGCCATCACTCGCCAGCGCTCCGTGTCGATGCGCCCGGGATCCGCCGCCAGCGCCTGTTCGAAGATCGGCAGCGCGCTCGCCCAATCCTCCTGATCGCAGTGAATCCGCGCCCGGGCGTGCAGGATCTCCGCGTCGTCCGGGAACCGGATCAGCCCCGCTTCGGCCGCTTCGTGCGCCTCCTCGAACCGGCGGAGCTGGCTCAACGCGGCCACCAGCCACGCCGCCGCCAGAGCCGGGGACTCCGGGCAGTTCACCGCGTGCGCGAAGGACTCCAGCGCCTCTTCCCGGCGGGACTGGATCAGCTGCACCTTCCCCAGCGCGATCCACCGCGCCGGGTCGTCCGGGAAGTCCCGCACCGCCTGGCGGCCCAGTTCCTCGGCCTCGTCCAACTGCCAGTCGTCGCTCAGCCGGTCGATCGCCTCGGCGGTGGCCGGTTCCGTCACGGGAGTCCCTTTCCTTAGCAAAGCCCGCGCACAGCATGCCTGGTCCGGGCAGGTTCTGTCTGCTGATCCGCGGTCATGGCCCGAGCGCGCGCCCGGCCGCCCTGCCCACCGCCTCCGCCACCGCGGCCAGCGACGGCGAGTCGAGCTTCCACTGCTGCCAGTACAGCGCCACGTCCACCGCCCGGTCCGGCGCGAGGTCGACCAGTTCCCGCCCGGTCAGCTGCAGGTCCGGCACCATTCCCCACCCCAGTCCGGCCGCCACCGCGTCCACAAAGGACACCGACGCCGGGATGTAGTGCCGGACCCGGCCCGGCAGTGTGCGGCGGGTCAGCCGACGCAGGAACCGGTCCTGCAGATCGTCTTTTCGATCGAACAGCACCGCGGGCGCGGCAGGCAGGCGCTCCGCCAGCGAGCCGCCGTCCAGCCAGCGCCGCGCGAACTCCGCGGACGCCACCGCGCGGTACCGCATCGTGCCGAGCCGGCTGACCGTGCAGCCCTGCACCGGCTGCGGCGTCGCCGTGATCGCGGCCATCACCAGCCCCTCGCGCAGGAGGGCGGCGGTGTGGTCCTGGTCGTCGCTGCGCAGGTCGAACGAGACCGGCGGCTCGGCGGGGACCTCCTCGAGCGCGGACAGGAACCAGGTGGCCAGCGAGTCCGCGTTGACCGCGATCGGCAGTGTCGTCGGCAGGCCGGGACCGCCGAGGCCGAGCTCCGCGCGCGTGTCCGCTTCGAGCCGGGTCAGCTGCCGCGCGAACCGCACCAGCACCTCGCCGGATTCGGTGAGCCGCACGGGTTTCGACCGCAGCACGAGCACCCGGCCGATCCGCTGCTCCAGCGCTTTCACCCGCTGGCTCACCGCGGGCGGCGTCACGTGCAGCACCGCCGCGGCGCGGTCGAACGACTGCTCGTCCACCACCGCGAGCAAGGTGCGGACCTGGTCGAGCGGAAGATCGGACATCACAATCGCTTATCTTAGTTCAGAATCTTTACCTGGAATAATGGTCGCTCCCGCTCTTAACGTCGGCGGGGTGATCGCTGCTCTCACCGCCGGATTCGGCACCGGCCTGTCCCTCATCGTCGCCATCGGCGCGCAGAACGCCTTCGTGCTCCGCCAAGGGCTGCGCGGCGGCCTCGTCGTGCCGGTGATCCTCGTGTGCACGCTGTCCGACGCGGTCCTCATCGCCGCCGGGGTGAGCGGGATCGGGGCGGTGCTGCAGCGGTGGCCGTCAGGGATCAAGGTGATCGCGATCGTCGGCGGGCTCTTCCTTGTCGGGTACGGGATCCTCGCCGCGCGCCGCGCCTTCCGCCCGGGCACGCTGGCCGTCTCCCCGGCGGACCTGACCTCGCCGAAGCGCACGCTCCTCACCTGCCTCGCGCTCACCTGGCTGAACCCGCACGTCTACCTCGACACCGTTCTCCTCGTCGGCTCCGTCGCGGCCGGACACGGCGACAGCCGCTGGCTGTTCGGCATCGGCGCGGTGGTCGCGAGCGCGGTCTGGTTCAGCGCCCTCGGCCTCGGCGCGCGGCGGCTGTCCGATGTGTTCGCCCGCCCCGCGGCCTGGCGGATCCTGGACGGCGTGATCGCGGCGACGATGATCGCGCTGGGCGTCGCCCTGCTCCTGCGCCGGGGATGAATCAGCAGGCTTCCGGCGAACGGGACATTTAGTGTTGCTAAAGACTCTGAGTCAGAGCTAACTTGGCGGCATGCCCGCACCCCGGATCGACCTCGCCGAACGCGTCCTCACCGCCGTGCTGGGCGTACGCCGGGTCGTGCGCCGCCGGGTGCGCGCCGAGCTGCCCGGGCCGCATCTGCCCGGCTCGCAGGTGGAACTGCTGCGCGTGGTGCACCGGAATCCGGGCATCGGCGTCGCGGCGGCGGCCCGGGAGCTGAGCCTGGCCGGGAATTCGGTGAGCACGCTCGTGAACGTGCTCACCGAGGCGGGCCTGCTGCGTCGCGAAGTCGACCCCGCCGACCGCCGGGCCGCGCGATTGCAGCTCACCGACGCGGCCCGGGACCGGATGGCGGCCTGGCGGCGTACTCGCATCGGCCTGGTTTCCGCCGCGCTCACTCAACTGTCCGAAGAGGACACGACGGCGATCGTCGCCGCGCTGCCCGCTCTCGAGCGGCTCACCGAGGTGCTCAAGGAGGACACGGCATGAGCGAACCCGCTGTCCGCTGCACTGACTTGCGGCACGCCTTCGGCACCACCGTCGCGGTCGACGGCGTGGATCTCGCCATCGAGTCCGGCGAAGTCTTCGGTCTCCTCGGCCCGAACGGAGCCGGGAAAACCACCACGATCCGGATGATCACGACGCTGCTGCCCGTCTCCGCGGACCGCATCAGCGTCTTCGGGCTCGACGTCGCCCGCCGCCGGATGGCCGTCCGCAGGCTGATCGGCTATGTCCCGCAACAGCTTTCCGCCGACGGCGCGCTCACCGGCCGCGAGAACGTGGCGCTGTTCGCCCGGCTTTTCGACGTCCCACGGGCCCAGCGTGCTTCCCAAGTGCGCGAAGCACTCGAACTGGTCGGCCTGGAGAGCGAGGCGGATCGCCCGGCCGGGCGTTACTCCGGCGGCATGATCCGCAGGCTGGAACTGGCACAGGCGCTCGTCAGCTCGCCCCGGCTGCTGATCCTCGACGAGCCGACCATCGGCCTCGACCCGGTGGCGCGCTCGGCGGTCTGGGAGCGGATTTCCGAGATCCGCGCCAAAACCGGGATGACCGTGCTCGTCACCACCCATTACATGGACGAGGCCGAGCAGTATTGCGACCGCGTGGCACTGATGCACGCCGGCCGGATCCGCGCGCTCGGCACCCCGGCCGACCTCGAAGCCGGGCTCGGCCCGGAGTCCACTTTGGACGACGTCTTCCGGACCGTCACCGGGAACGCGCTCGACACAGGAGGGATCCGCGATGTCCGTGCCGCTCGCCGCACCGCCCGCCGTCTCGGCTGACCCCGGCCCGCTGGGACAGCTGCGCGTCCTGTTCTCCCGGATCGGCGCGATGTGCCTGGTGGAACTGCAGAAACTTCGCCGCGACCAGACCGAACTGCTCACCCGGGCGATCCAGCCCGCGCTGTGGCTGCTCATCTTCGGCGAAACGTTCACCCGGCTGCGCGCGATCCCGACCGGATCGGTGCCGTACCTCGACTACCTCGCGCCCGGCATCCTCGCCCAGTCCGCGCTATTCATCTCCATCTTCTACGGCATCCAGATCATCTGGGAGCGCGACGCTGGCGTCCTCGCGAAGCTGCTCGTCACGCCCACACCGCGTGCGGCACTGGTGGCGGGCAAGGCGTTCGCGGCCGGAGTGCGCGCGCTCGTGCAGGCGTTCATCGTGGTGATCCTCGCCGCGCTGCTCGGCGTCGGGCTGACCGCGAATCCGTTGCGGCTGCTGGGCACCGCGGTGGCCGTTGTGCTCGGTTCGGCCTTTTTCTGCTGTCTTTCGATCGTTATCGCCGGTTTGGTACTTTCGCGCGAACGGCTGATGGGCATCGGCCAAGCGATCACGATGCCGCTGTTTTTCGGGTCCAACGCGCTCTATCCGGTGAACCTGATGCCGTCCTGGCTCAAGGTTTTGAGCCATGCGAACCCGCTCAGTTACCAAGTCGATGCCTTGCGGGGACTCTTGATCGGCACCCCTGCGAACCTCGGGGCCGACTTCGGCGTCTTAGTGGGTGCGACCGCATTGGCGATCGCGGTCGCTTCGGCTCTGCTCGGAAGGTTGGCTCGATGAAACACCCTCGTCCGCACACCGGTTTCTCACGAGGACAGGCATAACGTGGGAACCGTGTCTCGTCGCAGGGGGATAGCCCCGTTCCTCGGATTGTGCGTGCTGGCCGGGATTCTCGTCGCGGGCGCGCTGGCCCCGGTCGCGATCGGAGCCGGCGTGCTGTCCAACCAGGTGAGCGATTCCGTCGACTCCATTTCCGCCGATCTGGTGCACGCGGAGCCGCCGCTCGTCACCACGGTCACCGACCGCAGCGGCGGGACGATCGCGACTTTGTACGCGCAGTACCGCATTCCGGTCACTCCCGCGCAGATCTCCCCCGCGATGAAAGCCGCGATCGTCGACATCGAGGACCGCCGGTTCTACAGCGAGGGCGGCGTCGACCCGCAGGGCATGCTGCGCGCCGCGGTGCACAACAGTTCCGGCGGGAACCTGCAGGGCGCGTCCACGCTCACGCAGCAATACGTGAAGAACTACCTGGTGAACGTCGTGGACCGCAACGACAAGGCGGCGCAGCAACGGGATCAGGAGGATTCGCTGGCGCGCAAGCTGCGCGAGGCGAAGATCGCCGTGCAGTTGAGCCAGACCGTGTCCAAGGACGACATCCTGGCCGACTACCTGAACGTGGTCGAGTACACCGGCACGGTCTACGGCGTCGGAGCCGCCGCGCAGGCGTATTTCGGGACGACAGCGGACAAACTGACCGTGCCGCAGGCCGCGCTGCTGGCCGGGATGGTGAACAACCCCAACGTCTACAACCCGTACACGCATCCGGACAAGGCGCTCCAACGGCGCAATCTGGTGATCGATTCGATGGTGTCGGCGCGCTCGATCCCGGCGTCCTACGGGGCGACCGCGAAGGCGACTCCGCTGGGCCTCAGCGGGTCGCGGCCGCAGGCGCCGTCGAGCACGTGCCTCGGCGCGGCCCCGGACGCCGGGTTCTTCTGCGCGTACGCGGTGCGCTACCTCGTGCAATCCGGGCTCACCGCCGACCAGATCGACACCGGCGGGTACACCGTGAAGACCACAATGGACCCGCACGTGAGCCAGGTGACGAAGGACGCGGTGAACGCGAACGTGCCGACCGCCCAGGACGGCGTCGCGAACACCTTCGCGATCGTGCAGCCCGGCAGCGACGGGCACCAGGTCCTCGCGATGGTCGCGAACCGCAACTACGGCACTGACCCCGACCAGGGCGAGACGTCGACGAACATCGTGGCCGACGCGAGCAACAAGTTCGGCGCGGGCTCGTCGTTCAAGATCTTCACCTCGGCCGCGGCGATGGTCACCGGGAAAGCGGGCCTGAACACGCCGCTGACGAACCCGTTCAGCGACTGTTTCAACCCGCCCGACATGAACCGGTACACGCACTGCTATCCGGTGAGCAACGACGGCACGAGCTACCCGAACCCGATCTCGCTGTCCGCGGGCCTGGCGACGTCGCCGAACGTCGCTTTCGTCGGCCTGGAGGCGCAAGTGGGCATGCCCGCGGTGCTGGACATGGCGCGGAAACTGGGGCTGCGCAACACCATGGCGACCAACGACGCGGGCAGCAAACCGATCACCGACCCGTCCGACGCGCGGTCGAAGAACCCGCAATACAACGAACCGCAGTCGCAGTACTTCCAGAACCTGCTGTCCTTCACCCTGGGCAACAGCCCGGTAAGCCCGCTGGAGATGGCGAACGTCTCGGCAACGCTGATGAGCGGCGGCATGTGGTGCCCGCCCGACCCGATCCTGTCCGTCACCGACCGCCACGGCCAGCCGGTTTCGCTGCACCAGCAAGCCTGCGAACAGGTGATCCCGCCCGGCGTCGCGAACACGCTGGAGGCCGGGCTGAGCCAGGACACCACCGTCGGCACGTCCGCCCGCGCGGCCCAGTCGGCCGGGTGGACCCACCCGGACATCGGCAAGACCGGAACCACGCAGGAAAGCGAATCCGTCGCGTTCGTCGGCGGGGTCGACCACTACGCGGTGTCCTCCATGGTCTTCGCCGACGGCCCCCACCCCCAGGAAATCTGCCCCGGCACCCCGGTGCACCTGGGCGACTGCGGCCACGGCGCCTTCGGCGGCACGGTCGCCGCACCGCCGTACTTCACCGCGATGAACCAGCTCCTGGCCGGGCAACCGGATGTCCCGATCCCTCCCCCGGATCCCGCCTACCTGGACGCCCACGCCTGAGCAGCCGCGTTCCGTGAGGGGACCCCTGAGTCCCTCGGGGTTCCCCTCACGGACTTCTCGCTGCCGCGCCGATGCGAAAATCCTCGCCGGAAGGTGCCTCCCATGTCCCGACGAGCCGACCGGTCCGCCCAGTCGCTGGAGCACATCGAAAACTCCGACTGGGGAGACCCTCCCGCCGACGCGACCCGGTTGATCGCGACCGTGCTTCGCTTGCGGCGCAAGCCCATCGGCCTGCTCACCGCCGAGGACCTCCGCCTCCTGCTCGGCCAGGACGTCGGCGCGCCGATCCTCGTGCCGCGGGCGCTGGCGATGCTGGAGCAAAACCCGCTCTGCGAAGGCGACCTCTATCCCGGCGACCTCCTCGCGTCGACGATGCGCGTCCCGCCGTCCCACTGGCACGCACGACCGGACCACCTGGAGCGGCTCGAACGGGTTATCGCCGCGATCGACACCACCGCCGAGGACTACGACGATCTGCTCCGCGAGCCCATCACCAAGTTCCGCGAGCAACTCCGCTCCTGACCGGCACCATCCGCTGCCGCCCGACCACCTGCGGCCGCGCCGAGGGCTTGGTCCCCGGCCCGCGCACCACAATCGCCCCTGCCCGGGCGCCCCGAAGTTCGCACCAGCTGCGGCGGCCCGGAGCGAGGCCCCTGCGGCCAGGGCACTCCGCCCAGCCCACCCGAAGCCGCAACCAGCCGTGTCCCGCAGCGCGATTTTCGCTCGCCGACCGGATGGCCGCCTTCCTCGAACAGCTCCGCGCCCGGCCACCACGCCGTTCCAGAGCCGCCGCACCCCTCGGGCAACCGCGTCCCGACTGCGCTCCGTGCCCTCGCGAGCGCCGTCCGATGTTGCGTCTTCCTGACGGTCGTAAAACGTATTACAGTAGCTGGACGCGTGAATGGCCGTCGTCCGAAATGGGGGCACGTGGTGCAGCTCCAGCCGAGTGCGCATGTCGACACGTTCTGCCGGGATCACCTCCCGCCGTTCGAGCAGTGGCCGCGGTTGTGGTTCGACCTGCCCGAACTGCAGTACCCCGACCGGCTCAACGCGGCCACTCGCCTGCTCGACGACACGATCGCGCGCTGGGGAGCGGACCGTCCCGCGCTGCTGTCCCCCACCGAATCCTGGTCCTACGGCGAGCTTCTGACCCGCGCCAACCAGATCGCCCACGAACTCACCGCACAAGGCGTCGTGCCGGGGAACCGTGTGCTGCTGCGCGGGCCGAACACCCCGTGGCTCGCCGCGTGCTGGCTCGGCGTCCTGAAAGCGGGCGCGGTCGCCGTCGCCACCATGCCCATGCTGCGCGCGCACGAGCTGTCGAAAATCATCGAAGCGAGCACGCCCGTCATCGCCCTTTGCGACCACCGGTATCCCGAAGAACTGCGGTCCTTCGACCTCCCCCTAATCGGCTACGGCGGCGACGCTCCCGACGATCTGGCCGCCCGCTGCGCCACCCGCGCCGAGACCTTCGAGGACGTCGACACCGCCGCGGACGACGTCGCCCTCCTCGCCTTCACCTCGGGCACCACCGGCCGTCCCAAGGCGACCATGCATTTCCACCGCGACCTGCTCGCCATCGCCGACACGTTCTCCCGGCACCTGGTCAAACCCCGGGAAACCGACCTGTTCTGCGGCACTCCCCCGCTGGCGTTCACCTTCGGCCTCGGCGGCCTGCTGGTCTTCCCGCTGCACGCCGGCGCCGCGACGCTGCTCGTCGAACGCGCCACTCCGGCCGAACTGGCCGACCTCGTCGCCGAGCACCACGTGACCGTCCTGTTCACCGCGCCCACCGCGTACCGGGCGATCCTGGCGTCCGACCACCGCCCGCTGCTTTCCGGTTTGCGCCGCGCGGTGTCGGCAGGCGAGGCACTGCCCGAGTCCGTCGCGACCGACTTCCACGAGGCGACCGGCCACTGGCTCATCGACGGCATCGGCAGCACCGAAATGCTGCACGTCTTCATCTCCGCCGCCGACGAGGACGCCCGCCCGGGCGCCACCGGCCGCGCCGTCCCGGGCTACCGCGCGCGAATCGTCGACGACGAAGGCCGCCCCGTCCCCGACGGCACCCCCGGCCGCCTGGCCGTCCAAGGCCCGACCGGCTGCCGCTACCTGGCCGACGACCGGCAAACCGTCTTCGTCGAGGACGGCTGGAACTTGACCGGCGACACCTACGTCCGCGACCCCGACGGCTACTTCCACTACCGCGCCCGCAGCGACGACATGATCGTCTCGTCCGGCTACAACATCGCCGGTCCCGAGGTGGAGGAGGTGCTGCTGCGCCATCCCGACGTGCTGGAGTGCGCCGTGGTCGCCGCCCCGGACGACGCGCGCGGCTCGATCGTCGCCGCCTACGTCGTCCTCAACGACGGCGTTCTCGGCGACGACGCGAAGGTGAGGGAACTGCAGGACTTCGCGAAATCCCTTGCCGCGCCGTACAAATACCCGCGACGGGTGGAGTTCATCCCGGACCTGCCGCGCAACCCGAGCGGGAAGGTGCAGCGGTACCTGTTGCGGCGGCGCGCCGCCGAACCGGTGAGCTGATCTTTCCGCGCACCGAACCGGATCCTCGCCCGCCTCGGCCGACCTGCCCCTCAGCCCAGGTGCCGCCCCGACGCGACCACCATGTCACGTGCACTGGCCCGCTCAGCCGACACTCCGCCAAACCGCAGCCCGCCCCAACCCGAACCGGGGCGAAACCGGTCCTCAGTCCAGCTGCCACCCCAACGTGACCACCGTGCCGTCCGCGCTGGTCCGCACGTCCGCCCGATCCGCAGTCGCCTGCACCAGCAGCAATCCGCGTCCGCGCACCGAAACCGGGTCGTCCTCGGCCTCGGTCTCGTCCGGCGGGCGCCACTCCCCGTGGTCCTTGATCACGACCTCGACGCTGTCCGGGCGGCACACCGCGTCGAGATCCACCAGCCCCGGTTCCCCGGGGTACGCGTGATCCGCGACGTTAGCCAGCGCCTCGTACCCGGCCAGCACGATGTCGTGCGCGCGATCATCCGGAATGCCCGACTCCAGCGCCCACGCCAGCAGCCGGTGCCGCAACGCGCGCAACGCCTCCGGCTCCGCCACGATCCCGTGACAGCTCAGCGCGCGGGTGTCCTCCTGCACGTCCATGGTCAACCGCCCGCTCCGGCCACCCCGGCCAGCGCCTGGTCGACCGAGGGGAACAGCGAGATCCACTCGTCGAGTCCGGTGGTCGTGAACGGCCGCGAGGTGATCGAGGACGTGCTCACCACCCGCAACGCGCCCGCGGTGAGCTGGCGATGCGCCCCGGCCAGCACCTGCAGCCCGGACGAGCTGAGGAAGTCGACCGCGCGCAGGTCCACGACCAGCACGCCGGGCTCGCGCTCGAGCACCCCGCCCACGAACTCGCCGAGTTCCGGCGCGGTGACCAGATCGATCTCGCCGCCCACGGTCACGACCGCGGCCGGTCCCCTCCACCGGACGGAAACCTCGAGGTCGCCCATGTCCTGCCCGTCTGCCGAAGCCACGGGCCCCGATCCTGCCCGATCGGGGGACGGATCGCCAGTGGACCGCCGGTCGGCCCCTGCGCGAGACCCCCGCCCGGCCGTGCCTCCGCTCGGCCATCAGCGGGTCCGGCGCACGCCACTTGCGGTGAACCGCACGTCAACCGGACGGAAGCGCCGCCCGCCCGCGTCCGGCGACCCGAACCCGCTCGCGCGAACCACAGCGAATCATCGGGCGCGCCGTCTCCTCAGCTCGACCAGCCAATCCCGTATCTGGCTGTCGTCATGCAGATAGTCGCCACCGGGCCCACGCGGCAGATCGATTCCGAAGAGGAGACGCAAGGCCCACAGGCTCAGCTCGTCCCACGAAAGCCCGTCGTCGGCCAGCCACCGACCCGCCCAGCGGTCCACCGCGTCGCGGGTCATCCGCCCGTCGAGAAGCGCCACGAAACGCGCCTCGATCTCGTCCAAGCCCGGCTGCTCACCAGCGATCACGCATCGACGGTACCCAAAGGCTCGCTCAGGCGAACCGGTCCGGATCGGCCGCTGCCCACTCCTCCGCCCACCCCTTCGGCGGATCCCCCAGCAACTCCCCCGGCGACAGCCAGTCGTACCACTCTCTATACGACAGCACCGTCCGCGCATCCACCCGCCGTCGCAGCAACTGCGGCGACAGCTCGGCCGGATCCGACACCCCCATCGCCGCCATGATCCGCATCGCCGAGGCGACCGTAGCCTCCTGATAACGCCGCACCCGCTCGGTCTTGTCCCCCACGTCGAGCGCCCGCCCCCGGCGTGGATCCTGCGTCGCGACCCCCACCGGGCACTTGTTCGTGTGGCACCGCTGCGACTGAATGCACCCCACCGCGAACATCATCGCCCGCGCGGCGTTCGTGTAGTCCGCGCCCTGGATCAGCCGCTTCACGACATCCGCCCCGGTAGCGACCTTTCCGCTCGCCCCGAGCCGGATCCGGTCCCGCAATCCGGTGCCGACCAGTGCATTGTGGACAGTGTGCAAGCCCTCGGTGAGCGGCGTGCCAAGGTGATCCGCGAACTCCAGCGGAGCGGCACCGGTACCGCCCTCGGCACCGTCGACCACAATGAAGTCCGGCGTAACCCCTTCAGCCAGCATCGCCTTGCACACCGCCAGCACCTGCACCCGCGAACCGACGCACAGCTTGAATCCGGTCGGCTTGCCACCAGCCAACTCACGCATCCGGGCAATGAACAGCACCAGTTCACGCGGCGTCGAGAACACTCGATGGTACGGCGGGGAAACCACGGTCTCCCCTAAGGGAACCTCGCGCACCCGGGCGATTTCCGCGTTCACTTTCGTACCCGGCAGCACCCCGCCCATCCCGGGCTTCGCGCCTTGCGAAAGTTTGAGCGAAACGCATTTCACCGAGTCGTGCGCGGCTTTGTCGGCGAAGGTCGAGGGGTCGAAGTCACCGTCGGAGGTTCGGCAGCCAAAGTACCCGGTGCCGATTTCCCAGATCAGGTCGCCGCCGCCGCGCAGGTGATACTCCGACAGGCCGCCCTCGCCGGTGTCGTGGGCGAAACCGCCTCGGGCGGCTCCTTGGTTCAGCGCGAGGATTGCGTTGCTGGACAAGGAACCAAAGCTCATCGCGGACACATTCAGCAAAGCCATCTCGTACGGCTGCTCGCAGTCCGGCCCGCCGACCCGGACCCGCGGCACGGTATCCGGAACCGGCACCGGCGCGAGTGACGGGACGAGGAATTCGTATCCCTCGGCATACACGTCGCGCTCGGTGCCGAATGGTTCTTCCGCGGCCGTGCCCTTGGCGCGTTGATAAACTATGGACCGGACATCGCGGTCGTACGGGCGGCCGTCGAAGTTGCGTTCCACGAAGTACTGCTGCAATTCCGGCCGGATGCTTTCGAGCAAGAACCGCAGGTGGCCGAGCACCGGATAGTTCCGCAGGACCGAATGCCGCCGCTGGGCCACGTCGTACCCCCCGGTCGCCGCGAGCACGAGCAACGGCGCCGCCAGGAACCACCACCACGCCGACACCGCCGCGCTGAGCACTGCCGCCCCGGCCCCGAGCACGGCCAGCCCCGCGACCAGTCCGAATCGGACCACACTGAGTCTTGCCACGGCGTAGAAACTAAACCCCGCCGCCGAGCCGCGCAGGTCGGCTAGACCAGCTCCGGCTGCTTGGCCGCGACCAGCCGCTTCGAACGGACCGCGAGGACGATCAGCACCGCCGGGAACAGCAGGTCGCAGACCAGGACGCCACCGGTGTTGCCCGGCGCGTGGTCGCCGTTCGCGAACCACTGGTACACGTGCCCGATCAGCGCGCCCCACAGGAACATCCCGGCCCCGAGGCCGACCGTGATGCGCTCCCGCGCGGTGGCCGAGGCCGAGGCGGCGCGGAAGCCCATCACCGCGAGCCCGAGGTTGGCGAACGCGATCTCGAACTGGAACGCCGACGGGGCGAACCCGATCACCTCGGCCATCATGCCCGGCGCGCCGAGGAACGCGAGGACCATCCACAGGCTGCCGCACCCGAGCGCGGCGCCGGCCCACCACCGCTGCCAGGTCTCGAGCCTGGCCTGCGGCGAGGGGCTCTTCCGGGTGCGGACCACCGCACCGACGACCGCGATCAGCGGCCAGATCAGGGGGAACAGGGTCTGAGCGACGTAAGGGATCTCCATGCCGATGAGTCTTGCATAGTTAATATTAACTCGTCAACACTCCTGGTAGGCTCGCCCTCGTGGACGACGGACTTGCCGAAGCGCTGCATCGAGTGGTGTTCCTCCTGGGCGAAGCCGCGCGGCAGCGCGCGGACGGCTCAGGCGGACTGACGTACAGCCAGCTGCGACTGCTGGGCACAGTGGAAGACATCGAACCCGCGACGCAGCATCAGCTGGCGCAGGCGATGTCGGTATCCGACCCGGCGATCAGCCGCGCACTGCGCCCGCTGGAATCGGCCGGGCTCGTGGAGGTGCGCCAGGACCCCGACCACGCCCGACGACGGCTGGTCACTCTCACCGACGCGGGCCGGACAGCCTTCCACGACACGGGGAAACCGCTTCGGGACGAGTTTCGGGAGGCCTTGCTGAAGGCGGGTTTCCCGTACGAGCAGTACCTGCGCGACACGGAGCGGCTCGCCGAACTGCTGTCCTGAGCCGACCAACCTGACGACACCACAGGTGTCGACAGAGGGGCATATTCGTCTTGATCTGACGAAATCAGGATCCTTCCTGCAACATTACCGCGAGAAGGAAGCTATGCTGAGTCCATGCTGATCCGCTTCGAGGCCTCGAACTACCGGTCGATCGACGACCCCGTGGAGCTGTCCATGGTCGCGATCGACCGGGACCGCGAAGCCGCGAGGGAGGAGCCGATGCTCGGCGAAAGCCTGCTGCCGGTGGCAGCAGTGTTCGGCCCCAACGCATCCGGAAAGTCCAACATCATCGCGGCCTTCGCCTGGCTTCGCGACGCCGTGCAGCATTCACTGCGGACATGGGACGAGGAGATCCCGGTCGAGCCGTTCGCCTTCGGCGCCGGTCCCACCGCTCCCAGCCAGTTCACAGTGGAGTCCACGATCGACGGGGTACGGTTCGAGTACGTCCTCGAATTGGATGCCGCCAAGGTGCGCTACGAGGGACTCTTCCACTACCCGGAAAAGAAGCGGCGTCGAATTTTCGAGCGCGAGGGCCAGGAACTGAAGCTCCAGCGCGGACTCGGCAAGCTTTCCGGAACCCGGGAGCTTCTGACCGAGCGAACGCTGGCGCTGTCCATCGCACGCCGATTCGACGAGCCGTTGGTTTCCGACTTTTCGCGGACAATCGTTCGCACGCAAACCCTCGGGCCGGTCCGCAGGCACGGTACGGCACGAAATCGCGACGGGAGGCCGCCATCCACCCATCAGCTGCGGTCGACCTTTCGGTTCTTCCAGGAATCCGACCAGCCGTCCCTCTTCGAGGAAGGCGCATTTCCGAATGTCCGGAGCGACAGTGACCGGGAACGCGCGCTGGCGCTTTTGCGGCTCGCGGACCTGGGCATCGACGACGTCGTGATCGATCCGGGTCAGACGGGACTCGAACCGCTCAGCCGCCGGATCCGGCTCGTGCACCGCATCGCCGACGAGCGTGCGTCGCTGGAGTTCGCGGCGGAGTCCGATGGAACCAGAACCTGGTTTCATCTCATCGGCCCGGTTCTGACCGCACTGCACGAGGGATCCCTGCTGTTGTTCGACGAACTCGATGCCAGCCTGCATCCGACACTGTCCGCGCAGCTGGTCCATCTGTTCCACGACCCGGGCACCAACCCGCTCGGCGCCCAGCTCGTCTTCACCTCCCACGACACGAACCTGCTCAACCATCTCAACCGGGACGAGGTCTGGCTCACCGAGAAAAACTCGCGCGGCGCCACCCGGCTGGGAGCGCTCGCCGAATTCGCCGGAGAGCGAGTCCGCAAGTCACAGAACCTGGAGACCGCCTATCTGCACGGCCGATTCGGAGCACTTCCGCAAGTTGACCAAGCAGACTTCCTCCGCTCGCTCGGCCTGATCGGCTAACGGCATTGTCTCCCCGCAGAACGCAGGCTAAATCACTGAAGCGCACCATCGCGAAGCGACCGGAACGGCGGACAATCGCGGTCTTCACTGAAGGAAAGAACTCAGAGCCCGGACTACGTCAACGGATTGAAGCGACTTCCGCACATCGCTCGCGACGTCGCGCTCAACCTCGAGTTGCATCCCCAGCACGGAGTGCCGCTCACGCTCGTCCGGCTAGCGGTCGAGCGTGGCAAGGATCCTGAAATCGACGAGTGCTGGTGCATCTTCGACGTCGAATGGCCCAGAAACCACCCACACCTCGAAACCGCGGTTTCCCTGGCCCGCAAGCACGGCATCGGCCTGGCTATCTCGAACCCGTGCTTTGAAATCTGGTTGGTGCTGCACCACAAAGACTTCGACAAGTTTTGCACGACCGCGGATATCGAGCGAGCGAGCCGCACGCTGGACAAACGGGCGGGCAAAAGCATCGACGCCTCCCAGTACCTGCCGTTCCGCGCGCAAGCCGTACGTCGCGCTCTCGTCCTGGAAAAGCGTCATCGCCGCGACGGCACGAGATTTCCGCACGACACCCGTCGTCCGGCATGAACGCGTTCCTGCATGCCGTCGAAGGCGACCAGCCGGCGGCTGGCCCTGACTGCCCCTGACGGCGCGGAGCTAACCGCCAGAACTCTGAAGAAAAAGGGGGAACGACCGCACCGGTCGTTCCCCCGAGAGACTCAGTAAGCCAGATTAGGCCGCAGCCACCGCTCTACCTCGGACAGTTCCTCGCCCCGCCGGGCCGCGTAGTCCTCCATCTGGTCGCGCCCCAACCGGCCGACCGTGAAGTACCGCGATTCCGGATGCGCGAAGATCAGCCCGCTCACCGCGGCGGCCGGGGTCATCGCGTACGACTCGGTCAGGCCGATCCCCAGCTCATCAGCCCCCAGCAGCGAGAACAGGTCCTTCTTCTCGCTGTGGTCCGGGCTCGCCGGGTAGCCGAGCGCGGGGCGGATGCCGCGGAAGCGTTCCGCGTGCAGGTCCGCCAGGTCGGGCTGCACGTCCGGCTCGAACCAGCGGCGGCGGGCTTCCAGGTGCAGGTACTCGGCGAACGCCTCGGCCAGCCGGTCGGCCAGCGCCTTCACCATGATCGCCCGGTAGTCGTCGTGTTCGGCCTCGTACTTGCGGGCCAGGTCCTCCGCGCCGTGGATCCCGACGGCGAATCCGCCCAGATGGTCGCCGTAACCGGCGGGGGCGATGTAGTCGGCGAGGCACCGGTTCGCGCGGCCCTCCGGCTTCTGCGTCTGCTGGCGCAGCATCGGGAACTTCCAGTCCGAGTACTCGCCGTCGAGCAGGATGTCGTCGCCCTCGGAATGCGCGGGCCAGAACGCGTACGCGCCGCGCGCGGTGAACGAGCCATTCTCGATGATCTCGTCCAGCAGCTGGTTCGCGTCGTCGAACAGCTCGCGCGCGACCGGCTGGTCGAGGATCGCCGGGTACTTGCCCTTGAGCTCCCAGGCCAGGAACAGGAACTGCCAGTCGATCATCTCGCGCAGCTCGGGAATCGACGGCTCGACCACGCGCACGCCGGTGAATTCCGGCGTCGGGACCTCGTCGAACGACACCTTCTCGGCGTTGGCGCGTGCCTGCGCGACAGTCAGCATCGGCGTCGAGTGCCGGTTCTCGTGCTGGATGCGCAACCGCTGCTGCTCGGCGCGGTTGGCGGTGTCCAGCGCGTCGGCACGGTCGGTGTCGAGCAGGTCGGACACCACGCCGACCACCCGCGACGCGTCGAGCACGTGCACCGTCGTGTGGTCGTACGCCGGCGCGATCTTCACCGCGGTGTGCTGTTTCGACGTGGTCGCGCCGCCGATCAGCAGCGGCAGCTTCAGCCCGCGCCGCTGCATTTCCTGCGCCACCGACACCATCTCGTCCAGCGACGGCGTGATCAGCCCGGACAGCCCGACGACATCCGCGTGCTCGGCGACCGCGGTGTCGAGGATCTTCGCCGCGGGCACCATCACGCCGAGGTCGATCACCTCGTAGTTGTTGCAGCCCAGCACGACGCCGACGATGTTCTTGCCGATGTCGTGCACGTCGCCCTTCACCGTGGCGAGCACGACCTTGCCCTGCCCGCGGGAGGTCGCGATGCGGCCCTCGGCCTGCATTTTCGCCTTCTCCGCCTCCATGTACGGCTCGAGGTAGGCGACCGAACGCTTCATCACCCGCGCGCTCTTCACGACCTGCGGCAGGAACATCTTCCCGGAGCCGAAGAGGTCGCCGACGATCTTCATGCCGTCCATCAGCGGACCCTCGATCACCTCCAGGGGCCGGTCGAACGACTGCCGGGCCTCCTCGGTGTCCTCCTCGATGAAGTCCACGATGCCGTGCACCAGCGCGTGCGAAAGCCGTTCCCGCACCGGGTTTTCGCGCCAGGACAGGTCAACGACGCGCTTGGTGCCGCTGCCCTTGACCGTCTCGGCGAACTCCACGAGCCGGTCGGTGGCGTCCTCGCGGCGGTCGAACAGGACGTCCTCGACCAGTTCCAGCAGGTCCTTCGGGATGTCCTCGTACACCGCGAGCTGGCCGGCGTTGACGATGCCCATGTCGAGCCCGGCGCGCACGGCGTGGAACAGGAACGCCGAATGCATCGCCTCGCGCACGACGTTGTTGCCGCGGAAGGAGAACGACAGGTTCGAGATGCCGCCGGAGGTGTGCGCGCCCGGACAGCGTTCCTTGATCAGCGGCAGCGCCTCGATGAACGCCTTCGCGTACCCGTTGTGCTCGCTGATGCCGGTGGCGACCGCGAGCACGTTCGGGTCGAAAATGATGTCCTCGCCGGCGAAACCGGCCTCGCGGGTGAGCAGATCGTAAGCGCGGGAACAGATTTCGACCTTGCGCGCGGCGGTGTCGGCCTGGCCCTTCTCGTCGAAGGCCATCACCACGACGCCGGCGCCGTAGTCGCGGATGCGCCGGGCCTGCTCCAGGAACGGGCCCTCGCCCTCCTTGAGGCTGATCGAGTTGACCACGCCCTTGCCCTGCACGCAGCGGAGCCCGGCCTCCAGCACGCTCCAGCGCGAACTGTCGACCATCACCGGGATGCGCGCGACCTCGGGCTCGGTGGCGATCAGGTTGAGGAACGTCGTCATCTCCTGCTCGGATTCGAGCAGGTCGGCGTCGAAGTTCACGTCGAGCAGGTTCGCGCCGCCGCGGACCTGCTCCAGCGCGACGTCCACCGCCGCCTGGTGGTCGCCCGCCTCGATGAGCCTGCGGAACTTCGCCGACCCGGTGACGTTGGTGCGCTCGCCGATCATCACGAACCCGGTGTCCGCGCCGATCTTGAACGGCTCCAGGCCGGAGAACCGGGTGCTCGGCTCGTGCTCGGGCACCGGCCGCGGCGGGAGGCCCTTGACCGCTTCGGCGATCTTCGCGATGTGCGCGGGCGAGGTGCCGCAGCAGCCGCCGACGATGTTGACCATCCCGGCTCCGGCGAACTCGCCGAGCATGCCGCCGGTTTCCTCGGGCGTCTGGTCATAGCCGCCGAACGCGTTGGGCAGGCCCGCGTTCGGGTGGCACGCGGTGTAGGTGTCGGCGAGTTTCGCCAGTTCCGCCACGTGCGGGCGCATTTCCGCGGCGCCGAGCGAACAGTTGACGCCGACGACCATCGGGTGCGCGTGCGCGATCGAGGTCCAGAACGCCTCGACGGTCTGGCCGGACAACGTGCGCCCGGACAGGTCGACGATGGTCACCGAAATCCACAGCGGCAGGTGCGGGGCGACCTCGCGGGCCGCGGTGATGGCGGCCTTGCAGTTGAGGGTGTCGAAGATCGTCTCGATCATCAGCAGGTCGACGCCGCCGTCGGCGAGCGCCTTGATCTGCTCGGCGTACGAGGCTTTGACGTCCTCGTAGCTGACCGCGCGGTACGCCGGGTCCTCGACGCGCGGCGACAGCGACAGCGTGACGTTGAGCGGCCCGATCGACCCGGCCACGAACCGGTTGCCGAACTCGTTCGCGGCCTGGCGCGCGAGTTCCGCGGCGCGCAGGTTCATCTCGCGCACCCGGTCCTGCAGCCCGTAGTCGGCCTGGCCGATGCTGGTGGCGGTGAAGGTGTTGGTGGTGGTGATGTCCGCGCCCGCGGCGAGGTACTGGCGGTGCACGTCGAGCACGACGTCCGGCCGCGTGAGGTTCAGCAGGTCCGGGTCGCCGGTGACGTCCTTCTCGTGCCCTTCGAGCCAGTCCGCCCGGTAGTCCCCGGGAGCGAGACCGGCGCCCTGCAGCATCGTGCCCCAGGCCCCGTCGAGCACGACGACGCGCTGGTCGAGCAGGTTCCGCAGGTTCTGGGTCATCGCCACCTCCGCATGAGTTCACGGAGGCGCCCTTGGATGGTGGTACCGGCCGAGCGTGGCGGACCACCGGTCCGTTGCAGCGCCTCTCGACCTGGTCGTCAAGACTACCGGATGTGACCAGCCCGCGGGCAGGCGTGTTCACTCCTCGGGAATCGACCGGTCCTCGAGCGGGCTGCCCCGCCACTTCCAGCCGGTCCGCCGCGGTCGTCCGGGCAGGTCGATCCGGCCGGCGCACCAGCGCAGAGCTTCCCACGCGTCGGGAATCGGCTCCTGCTCAGGGAAAAGCCGCGCGACGACGCGAGCGCAGACCTCGCGCGGCGGATCGATCGCGACGCCGAGTCCTCGGGCGATGTCGTCGCCGTGCAACAGGAGTTCCACGCAGCCCATCGCGGCGAAACCGGCCGGATCGGAGCTGCCGGTCGGGTGGTAGGCGCGTTCGTCCGGCCGGCTGGCCCGGACGGCGGCGGCGAGCAGACGGCCGCCGGTCAGCGCGAATTCGAGCAGTTCGGCCGGGGACGCGTCGTCCTCGGTTTTGGCGAGGAAACGCACGTAACGGTCGACCGGGCGGCTCACGACCTGCGCGGCGTAGGACAGGAGCGTGTCGCCGAGGTGCTCTGCGGTGTAACGGCAATCCCACTCGAGATCGCCCGCTGGCCGCGTCCAGTCACCGCCGGTGACGGGCGTGAGAGTGGCGGAAACGCAGGTGAGGGCTTCGTCGAGGTCTTCGGCGCGCACGATCATGCGGTCAGCGTAGAGAAGCCCAGAAGCCGCAGTGGTGATCTTTCGCGAAACCGGTCAACGGCTGCGCGCCGCCCGGCCGGTACGCGACCGACTGGCCGGTCGGGCCGCCGCGGACGAACGACGTCCAGTCGTCCACCATCCGGTCCGCGAGCCGCTGCTGAGAGGGGGTGAACGTTGTTGGCTGCTCGGCAAAATCGAACAGGTACGGCAGTTCCGCGGTGTGCGTGGCCCCGAGCGGGAACGGCGCTCGCAGCGCGGCCGCGGCCGGTGAAGTCGGGTCGTTGAACTCGTACGTCGACACGCTCGGCAGCGAACTGGCCAGCTTCGCTGTCGGGCAGGCGAACGCCCAGTCGGTGACAGCCGCCGCGTACGCGAGAGAAGCGTTGCCGCTGAACGCATCCACCGGGTATTCGCGAGCGACCGCGGCCGCGTTGGGGAACACGGCGGCAAGCGCTTGCGGGTAGCCGTGGCGCGTGACTTCGCGACCGGCCGCCGCCTGCTCGGCGAGGAAATACGTGAACTCGTCGTGCGTCGTGCCCAGCATGACCGGCACCGGGGTGGCGGGAACCTTGCCGGGCAGCACCGAACCGCCGGTGACCGGCCCGGGCATCTCGATGCCCGCGATCGAGCCGTACGCCGGAGCGGCCAGGAGTTTCTTGACGGGCAACGCACGCAGGCATTCCGCGGCGGTCTTGCGGTCGGTGCAGCCGCGCGCGGCGGCGTACTCGACGCTCTTGTTTTCGGCGGCGGGCAGCGTCGCCTGCGCCTGGCACGGTCCACTTTGGATGATCGCGGCCCGGAACAGCCCGCGCGAACCGGGCGCGACGAGGTGGTCGCACACCGACATCCCGCCCGCGGACTCCCCCGCGATCGTCACCTGGTTCGGGTCGCCGCCGAAGGATTCGATGTTGTCGCGCACCCACAGCAGCGCCTGCTGCTGGTCGAGGAAGCCGTAGTTGCCCGGCTCCGGGCCGAGCGACGGGTCGGCGAGGAAGCCGAGCGCGCCGAGCCGGTAGTTGAGCGTGACGACCACCGCGTCGCCGCGGTCGACGAGCCGGGCGGCACCGTAGCGGTCGCCGCCTCCGCTGAGGAACGCGCCGCCGTGCAGCCACACCAGGACGGGCCGCCCGGTGTGGCCGGCCGGCGGGGTCCAGACGTTCAGGTAGAGGCAGTCCTCGCTGGTCAGGGCTCCGTCGGCGGCCTGCGGACAGCGGGGCCCTGGTTTCGTGGCGTCGCGCTCCCCCGCCCAGGGCTCGACCGGGGCGGGCGGCTGCCAGCGCCGCTGCCCGACGGGTGCGGCCGCGTACGGGATGCCTTGGAAGACCCGGTGGTCGGGAGTGACGTCCCCGCGGACGGCGCCGGCGGCGGTGTGCACGACGTCGCCTGCCCGGCTGATCGACGCGTCCGAAGCCGCGCAGGCCGAGGCGGCCAGAACGGGGACGAGGGCCAGCGCCGCGAACCACCGTCGCCGAATCGCCCGAAAAGCCGCTGCCACTGGCCGGACGATACCGGCTCGGCGTCCGGGTCCGGCCGCCGGATCATCCGGCGGAGCGCGAGAACCGCCCCTCCGGGCAGCGTCGAGACCAGACCGAGCACGCCGTAGCCGACCGCGACCGTCACGCCCTGCTCCGCGCCCAGCCCGGCGGCGGCGAACGAAAGCGCCGCAGTGCCCTCGCGCGGGCCGAATCCGCCGACGTTGAGCGGCATGCCCATCGCCAGCAACGCGAGGACCAGCAGCGGCAACAGGACGCTCAACGGCGCGGTCGCGCCAGCCGCCCGGGCGGCGACCACGAACAGCGTCAGATGCCCCGCCACGGCCAGCACAGACCAGCCGGTGACGCCGGGCCACGCGCCGAGCACGCCGGTCCGGAGGTCGGCCGCCCAGACGTGCCTGAGCCGTTGCCGCATCGCCACTGCCACCACAACGAGCGCCACCGCCACGATCCCCAGGCAGATCAGCACCTGACGCGGCAGCAGCTCCGGCCGGAAGACCACAACGGCGAGTCCGGCGACCACCACCACGGTTTGCCCGGCGACGCGTTCGAGCACGACCGCCCGGACGCCGCGGCCGACGTCACCAGAGCGTCGTCCGTGCTGCACCGCGCGGTGCACGTCGCCGAGGACGCCAGCGGGCAGGACGCCGTTGAGGAATTGCGCGCCGTAGTAGTCGCCGACGGCTTCGCGGAACGGCAGGTGCAGGCCGAGCCGCGCCGCGACCAGCCGCCAGCGAGCCGCGCTCGCCAGCGTCGTCACGACGCCGATGACGAGGGCTATCGCGATCGGAACCGGGCCCAAGGCACGCAGACCACCGGCGAACGCCCCGGTCCCCAGCCGCCACCACAGCGCGGCGATGAGCGCGGCCCCGGCCAGCAGTCGCAGCCACCGCATCAACCCACCGCCAAGATTCCGCGCAACCGAGCCGCCGCGGCGGCCCACCCCTCCAGTGTGCGCGCTCTCGCCGCAGCCGCGACACGGAGGCGTTTCCGCAGTTCAGGGTCGTCGCGCCAGCTTCGGAGCGCTACCGCGAGCGCTGCTTCGTCGCCGGGCGGGACGAGGACGCCGGGTCGCTCGCCGTCCGGTGTGCGGCCGAGTGCGTCGGGGATGCCGCCGACGTCCGAGGCCAGCACCGGGATGCCGCGCGCGAGCGCCTCCGTGACGACCATGCCGTAGGTCTCCGCGCGCGAAGGCAGGACCAGCAGATCGGCCCGGTCGTAGGCGGCTTCGAGCGCTGAGCCGTCGAGCGGGCCGGTGAAGCGGGCCCGAGGGTGGCTCAAGCCGTTGGCGTAGGCCGGGTTTCGGGTTTGTGAGCCGACGAAGTCCACTCTTACGTCGTCCACTTCGGACAGTACGTTGAGGAGGATGTCCTGCCCCTTGCGCGGGGTCACTGCCGCGACGCAGATCAGCTGTGACACTCCGTCGGTTCCGGTCGCCTGCGGTGCCGGATCGGTCCCGGGCGGCGCGATGTGGACAGTGGCTAGGCCGTGGCGTTTCTCGACGGCACCGGCGGCGGCTGCGCTGGTGACGATGACCTGGTGCGCCAGGTGGAGCGTCTGGCGCTCGCGGGCATCGAGGTCAGCCGCGCGCTGCGGGTCCAGGCCGGTTTCGTCGGCCAGCGGCAGGTGCACGAGGACAGCCAGGTCGAGCCGGTCCGCATGCGAGGCGAGGACGTCCGGCACTCCGCAGGCGACCAGGCCGTCGAGCAGCACTTTCGCGCCGTCGGGGACCTGCGCGAAGACCTGGTCCAGCTGCTTTTTCGCGCCCTCGTCAGGGTCTGGCCAGGCACCGCCGACCGGCCGCAGCCCTACCGGCAGGTGCTCGGCCATGCGGCGGTCGTAGGTGTTGCCGCCGCTGGGCACGCCGCGGTCGTCGATGTCGCCGGGGACCACGAAACAGGACAGTCGCACGCTGCCTCCTTCCTCAATGGAGACAACGTGCGACTGGGTGATCTGGTTCAGCCTTCGAAGGTGTCCGGGTCGAAGCCCGTGCGGCGACCCTCGTCAAGACCGCTGAGGACGTCGAGGTCGCTGTCGCTGAGGGAGAAGTCGAAGATGTCGATGTTCTCCCGCATGCGCTTCGGCGACGACGACTTCGGGAACACGACGTTGCCGAGTTGCACGTGCCAGCGCAGCACGATCTGCGCGGGCGTCTTGCCGTGTTTCCCGGCCAGTTCGGCCAGCAGCGGGTCTTCGAGCACCTCGCCTTGGGCGAGCGGGCTCCACGCCTCGGTCACGATGCCGTGCGCCTCGTGGTAGGCGCGCAATTCCGGTTGCTGCAACGCGGGATGCAACTCGATCTGGTTCACCGCGGGCACCGTCGCGGACTCGGCCGCCAGCCGTTCCAGGTGCGGGACCTGGAAGTTGGACACCCCGATCGCGCGGGCCTTTCCGGCGCGCTGGAGTTCCTCGAAACCGTGCCAGGTGGCCACGTATTTGTCCTGCTTCGGCAGCGGCCAGTGGATCAGGTAGAGGTCGACGTAGTCCAGTTCGAGCCGCTGCAGGCTGCCCTCCATCGCGTTGATCGCGTTGTCGTGGCCCTGCGCGTCGTTCGCCAGCTTCGTGGTGACGAAGATTTCCTCGCGCGGCACGCCGGAATCGCGGATGCCCGCGCCGACGCCTTCCTCGTTGCGGTACATCTGCGCCGTGTCGAGGTGCCGGTACCCCGCCTCCAGCGCTTCCCGCACCCTCGCGGCGGTTTCCTCCGGCGGGATCTGGAAGACGCCCAGGCCGAACTGCGGGATCCGGACGCCGTTGGTGAGTTCGAGCTGCGGAACGCGGTTCGTCTCGATCGTCATGTCGGCGGCCTACCCGTGCGCGGCGGCGGCGAAACTCGCTCGATCAGGCGGCGACAGTCTCGCGGACACCGAGGATTTCGTCCGCGCCGGTCACCGCGAGACACCGCCGGACCGCGTGCGCCGACCCGGGCACGACCGTGAACAGGGGGATCCGCTCGTGCGCGTCGAGCAGGGCGCGGACCCCGGCGCAGCTCAGGAACGCGACGCCGGACAGGTCGACGACCACCGGCCCGGTCAACGGCGCGACCGCCTCTGCGAAGACGTGCGCTGTCGCCGCGTCGAGATCGCCGACCGGGGCGAGGTGGATCGCGTCCGCCTGCCTGGCCGCGCGAACAGTCAATTCGACCGGCGCGGTGACGCCGGGAAAGTGGGGAGTCATGGGTTTGCGCTCCTCTCGCAGAGATCTGCTTGGGGCGCTGACCGCAGTATGGTTCTGGACAACAGCCAACACAGGCGACCGTACGCGCTCTGCGAGTGCGGTCAACCCGGGTGACGGGGAGGTTCACTCCCGCGGCGGCGGAGTCCGCCTGTTCGGGGGTGCCTAGGTTGACGGGGTGCGCGGGGATTGAGCCGGACTGGGCGGGTGTCGGCGGGTTTGTGAGGTTGTGGTGCGGGGGCGGCGTTCGTTCACTGGGCGTTCACTCGGGGGCACCTGGTTGGGGGACGCCTGCCCGCAGTCGGCCGATGCGATGACGGTCGGGTTTGCCCCGCGAGATCTCGCCTTTCGCACTGCGGCTGTCAATTCGCACAGTGACCGAACCACGTCGCCGTTTCCTGTCGCAGCAAGCGAACCGGCTCCGCGTAGGGGCTTCTCGCATCCGCTCGTGCGGCAGCCGCATCGCCCCGACGTCGCTGCGCGGACTCGCCGCCGCACCACGCGATTCGCGCGGCGGCCGAGCCCGGACGTCAACGGCCGGTCAGTCTCGCGGCGGATCAGTCCGCTTGCTCCAGAACTGCCCACGGCCGGTCCGTCCGCGACTTCTGTCCACTGTGGACCGTCAGTCGCGGAAGGCGAGCTTCGCCAGTTCCTCGTCGAAGTCGAAGCAACGGTCTTCGGAGCCGACAGGAACCTCGTCGTAGGTGCGGTCGAGGAAGTCGGCGAGTTCGTTCGCCGCCGCCTCCAGCACCGCGGAGCCGTCCGGCGCGTTCAGCTCGACGAGCACCCGGCTGTCGTCGGCGGCCGGTCGCACCTGGACGTCCCCGTCGCCCGCGGGGGCGAGCAGGCCGTCGGCGAGAAGGTCGCGCCCGAACAGCCAGCGCACGACGCCGCCGCCGGCGTGGTAGCCGACCGACACCGCGAACGGATCCGCCGGGTCGTATTCCAAATCGGCGCGCACCGGCAGCGGGACGGACCCGAACGTGCGCAGCCCGAAGATGATCGTCGCGCGGACGACCTGCGGTTCGGTTTCCACGACGGCGCCTCCTTCGTTACCCGGTCGCGAACCTGTCCGGACCGAAGTGAATGTTTCTCAATAAGTAACGCGCCGTAAGAGCCTAAGCTGCCCGACCGAGCAGATTTCACCCCAACGGTGGAGATCTACGTCTCAGTTGGCTACGCAAGGGCAGCATTGACAGCGGGAACGGGCAGCGCGCACGGCAGTGCCCCAGCAGCGCGCGGACGCCTTCGACCTGCGGAAACGGATCGCCACGATCGTGGAACCGGACGGGCTCGGGTCCGAGGGGCGGCGAACCGGACAGTTCTCGCCGAGAAAACGAGCTTTGAAGACCTGCCGGGCCGAATCAGTTCACAGCCGAGCGGCGAATCGGTTGGCGGCGGATTCCCGCATTCACCGCCAGCCGACCGCCCGAAGCGACCCGGTTGTGAAACGACCCGGCCGCGAAGCGACGCGGGTTGCGAAGCGACGCGGTTGCGAGGCAGCCCGGTTGGCGAACCGGCCCGGTTGGCGAAGCGCGCGGTCGCGAAGCAGCCCGCTTGGCGAACCGGCCCAGCAGGCGACGCACCCCCGTGAGCGACAACCCTTCACACACCCGCGCTGAACGGCATCCCCGCCTCCGCGCAATCAGCGACGGCACCTTCGCCCCCGAGGCCCCCTGCCAGGAACTTAAGGCTGCGATGCGGACGCGTCTCCGGCGTGTTTCCGCAGATCAGCTGGCTCGATCCGGTTGAACGCACGTCACTGTGGGCCCCGGACCCAGGAACGGAAGCCGGGTTGTGGTCCGTGAAGGACTCCTTGAGGGAATCAGATTCCAATGCCAGGGACTTGGCGCCGCGGGTGCAGTTTGCCCAGGTCGAAGGATCCGGGTGGGGCCAGGCGTCCGTGAGGGGAACCCTGAGGGACTCTGATTCCCTCAGGGTTCCCCTCACGGACTTCAGCAAACGGCCACATGGTTACGAATCGGGCATTCCGGTGCGATTGGCGTCCTTTGTGGACGGTCAGCGGCCCGAGGTCACGCGGCTCATGTTCCTGGCATTGCCTCGCGGCCGGTCACTGTGCCGTCGCTATGCCGACCAACCGGACCGCGCCGAACGCAAGGGCCAGGTATCCGAGCACCAGCGCCGTCGTCGCGCGGCCGCGGCTCTTGGCGCCGGGTCGGGTCCGGTGCAGCCCGGCATGGCCGAAAACAATCGCGAGCAGGGGCAGCACCACCGGTCCCAGAACCGGGACCGGCTCCCAATAGAGCGCGTCGCCGAAGCCGCGGCTTCGGCTGGGATGGGTCCCGACCACCAAGAGCCAGCTGAGGATGCCGAGCACCAGCGCTGCGGTGGCCGCCTTGGTCGACGGCTGTTCGCTCATGCCGCGAAGCTAGCCAGCCAGCGCGGGACCGGTCCCCGACGCCGAGCCGAAACAGCGACGCGGGGCGCTGCGGGAAACCCGGGAACCCGCCAGCCAACCGGTCAGCGGCTCCACTCCTCCACCCGGACCCCCATCAATCCAGCAGCTGCGCGTAGCTCCCTCCGCCGGTCTCCCGGCACCGCGTGCACGTGATTCGCCCCGAAGCGCGACAAAAACGTCTCCGCAGCCACGTCCAGACGCGCGAACGCATGCGGCCACTCCCGCGTAGATCGCGAGACCAGTTCCTCCGTCGTCCGCTCGTCGTAGTTCTCGAATTCCCCTAGCACCAACTGCATCCGATACTCCCCGTTCAACCGGCTCAGCCGCGCCAAGGTCATTCGGCCGGGGGCGGCGATGTGCTGCACCGAAGCACCTCCAGCGGGGAAGAAGAAAACTTCCGGATAGAGGTGCACCTTGGCCAGATTCTCCGCCGGGTCCTCGCTCCGCGCGGCAAACCAGGTCGCGTGCTGGCCGGAGTTGCACAAATCCCACACGTCTCGATCCGGGTGGTAGTGCCGGACGTCGGCGAAAAGCACTGGCGTACCGGTGATCCGGTGCATCAGCTGCATGGTCAGCGCACCGTCCATGTCCGACTCGGTCGCAGTGACGTGCACGGCTTTGGGGCCGTTCCAGTCATAGGGGTCGTTGAGCAGCGCCTCGGCGACATCGGCGGTCGCGAAGTGTTCAGTCAGCTCCGGTTGTGCTTTGATGCCAGAGAAATCCAGGTGCCGTTCCGCCGCGACATCGCGTACGGCCAGGTACAGGCGGAGTTGGCGTTCCAAGAGTTCCGGAGTGAGTCGATCTCCATCGTAGTGGACGGTAGCGTGTTGCTCCAACCATTTCCGGCCGTCCGCAACCTCAGAAGAAGAACCGGATTCCGCACGGCGGACCAGTTCGTATTGGTCGATTTCCTCGACGTCCACACCGAATTGGCGCATCCATTGATCGGTGTTGGCCACCGCCGTGTTCATCCCCATCGGCCGCCCGCCGAAGCGGCCGAATGTCGAGCCGCGCAGCGAACCGACGGCAGCGGCGGCGCTCGCGTGTGCACTGACTTCGGCGATCAACCCGGGGTCGGCGGGCGCGCCCCACAGGCGGGTGTGCGAGCGGCCGATCTGGTCTAGCGCACCGCCGGCGGCGAGCATTCCGACCAAACCCGGCTCGGTCGGGTCGGTGCTCGCGACCAGCAGCAACGGGCCCGGTGTCGCGTCCGCGGCCAGCATGGTGAAGTGCGGGAACGCCCACACGGCGTAGTACAGCACCGTCACGTCCACCGAGCTCGCGGCGACCGAGCGGGCGGCCGCGGTGGCGGTGGTGTTCGTGGCGACCAGTCCCCCGGTGACGACGTCGTGCCCCGCCGCGGTCAGGGCCGCGGTGAAGTCGTCTGCTTTGGACCGGATGAAGCCGGTGTTCCGCCGGTGCACGTGGTCGCGCCCGTCGGATACGGCAAGGACACCGATTCGCGCCATATGTCAGCTCCGGTTCAGCTCGGCGTACACCTGGGCCGCGTTGTCGCGCGTCACCAGGCGGGTGGGCAGGGTCTGCGTCTTGGGTACGGTCTGGCAGTCGACGAGCAGTTTCTTCGCCGCGGCAACGGCTTCCTTGCCGCCAGTCGGGTAGATGAAGGTCGCGGACAAACGCCCGGCTTCTACCGCTTTGATGCCGCCCTCCGGAACCGGGAGGCCGTCGATGCCGACGATCGGCAGGTCCGCGCGGCCCGCGTTCTGCGCGGCGATGCGCGCGCCTTCGGCCATCGGGTCGTTTTCGGAGAACATCGCTTGCGCGTCCGGGTGCGCCTTCAGCAAGGCGTCCGCCTGCTGTTGCCCCTTGTCCCGCAACCAATCCGCGTCCGCGCTGCCCACGACGGTGATGTTGCGGTCGGTGATGCCCTGGTTGAATCCGTCGCTGCGTTCCTTGGCGGGCGTCGACCCGGCGAGACCTTTCACCTCGACGACTTTTCCGCCGTGCGGCAGCAATTTCTCGGCGAAGAACTTGCCCGCTTGGCGGCCGATGTCCACATTGTCCGCGCCGATGAAGGACGTGTATCCGTCGCCGTCCACCTTCCGGTCCAGCACCAGCACTGGAATTCCCTGGTCGTAGGCCTTCTTCACGACGCTGGTGAGCGGCGTCGCCTCGTTCGGGCTGATGATCAGCAGATCGATTCCCTGAGTGAGGAAAGTGTTGACCTGCTCGACCTGTTTCGCGTTGTCCTGCGCCGCATCCGCGTAACTGACGCTGAATTGCGGCACGCCGGCCGCTGCTTTGCGGACGTCGTCGTCCATCCGCACGCGATACGGTTCGGCGAGATTCGCTTGGCTCATCCCGATTTTGTATTTCCCGCTCGGGCCATGGCATTGTTTCGCGGCCGGCGCGGTGCCGGACGACGCGCCCGGTGCGTTCTCGTGGGTCGTACCGCAGGCGGTGACGGCCGAGACGAGGGCCAGCCCCGCCAGGACCGCCCCGCCGCGGATGATGCCGGACATCTGCTCCTCTTTTCCCCGAACGCCTAGGCCGTGGCCGGGCGCAGCCGCTGCAGGCCCGCGGCGAGCACGATCACCACGCCGACCACGATCAGCTGGACGTTCGAATCGATGTCGTTGAGCTGGAGGATGTTGTCGAGCACGCCGACCAGCAGGGCGCCCGCGACGGTGCCGGACACCGACCCGCGCCCGCCGGACAGGCTGGTCCCGCCGATCACGACGGCCGCGATGGCGTTCAGCTCGTAGCCGGTGCCGTCGTTGGGCCCGCCGAAGTTGTACTGTCCCGCGTGGACGATCCCGGCCAGCGCGGCGAGCAGCCCGCACAAGCCGAAGACCAGCACTTTCACCCGGATCACCGGCACCCCGGACAGCACCGCCGCCTTCTCGTTGCCGCCGATCGCGTACACGTGCCGGGAAAACGCGCTCGCCCGCAGCACGAGCACCGCCAGCGCGGCGACGACCACGAAGAACAGCGCCGGGATCGGGACCACGCCGCCGAACGTCCGCTCGCCGAGCAGCGAGAACGGCACCGGGGCCTGGCCGGGACCGTCGCCGTAGGTGATCGAAACGCCCTCGCCGCCGGACCACATCCGGGCGATCCCGCGGGCGATCTGCATCCCGGCGAGCGTCACGATGAAGGACTGGATCCGGAACCGCGCGCTCGCGATCCCTTGCAGCAGACCGAAACCGAACCCGAGCGCGAGAATCATCAGCACGCCCGGCACGAGTCCCCAGCCGCCGCTGGTGAGCAGCAGCGCGACGCCGACGCTGGCCAGCCCCATCACCGAGCCCACCGACAGGTCGATGCCGCCGACCAGGATCACCAGCGTCATGCCGACCGCGATGATGCCGATCTCGGAGATCGCGCGGACGACGTTGAACAGGTTGCCGCTGCCGAGAAACACCAGCTCCCCGTTGCGATGCGGGGAAAAGACGATCGCAGCGGCGAAGACGAGCACCAGCCCGAAGACGCTCTGGAACCGGAACACCGCGGCCAGCACGGCGCGCCCCCTCACCGGACGTCTCCCATCGACGCGGCGAGCAGTTCCGCCTCGCCGGCGCTGGCCGTGTCCAGTTCGTGCACGCTGCGTCCGCCGCGCAGCACCACCACGCGATCGCACACCCCGACCAGCTCAGCCGGTTCCGAGGACGCCAGCAGCACGCCGACACCGCTCCGCGCGGCCTCGCCGAGCAACCGGTAGATCTCCGCTTTCGCCCCCACGTCCACCCCGCGCGTCGGTTCGTCCAGCAACAGCAACACCGGTTCGGTGAGCAAAGCCCGGCCCAGCACCACTTTCTGCTGATTCCCGCCGGACAGCGAGCCCACCGGATCGGCGAGCGAACCCAGTTTCACCCCGAGCCGCCCCGCTTCCTCCCCCGCCACCGCACGCTCGCGCCGACCGGGCACGATCCCGAACCGAGCCAGTCGCTCCACAATGGACAACACGGTGTTCGCCACGACGGAATGCTCCAGCGCCAGCCCCGCGATCCGCCGGTCCTCGGGCACGAACGCGATCCCGGACCGCAGCGATCGACGCGGCGAACGTGGCCGGAACTCCTTGCCACGCAAGAAAATTCGCCCGCCCAGCAGCTTACCCCCGGAAGCCCCGTACAGCGCCTCCAGCAGCTCAGTCCGCCCCGCGCCGAGCAACCCGGCGACACCGACGATCTCCCCGGCCCGCACGGTGAGACTGATCCCGTCCGGCTCCCGCCGCCCGGCACGCGGCCGCACCACGAGATCCTCGACGCGAAGCACATCCTCCTGCTCCGGCGAGGACACGCTGTCCGCGCGGAACATCAGGTGCACCGGACGGCCCACCATCGCCTCCGCGGCCCGCTCGGCAGTCAGCTCCGCCGCACTGAACTCCGCGACGACCTCGCCGTTGCGCAGCACCGTCGCACGGTCCGCGACCCGGCCGATCTCGTCCATCCGGTGCGACACATAGACGATCGCCGCCCCGTCGGCACGCAGTTGGTCGATGACCGTGAACAACCGCTCCACCTCGCGCGGCGACAGCGCCGACGTCGGTTCGTCCATCAGCAGGATCCGGGCGTCCAGCGACAGCGCTTTCGCGATGGTGACCAGCTGCTGCTCGCCGGTGCGCAGCCGTTCGACCGGCGTGCGCGGATCGAGGTCGACGCCGGAGCGCTCCAGCACCTCGCGCGTGGCCGCGACCATCCGCCGCCGGTCGATCGTGCCGCCGCGGGTGTGCGGTTCACGGCCGAGAAAGACGTTCTCCGCCACGGAAAGCGCGGGAACGAGGTCCAGTTCCTGGTGGATCATCGCGACCCCGGCGCGGCGCGCGTCGGCCGGACGGGCGAACCGGACCGCCTCCCCCGCGATCCGGATCGCCCCCTCCCCGGCGGCGACCTCCCCGGACAAGATCTTCAGCAGCGTGGACTTGCCTGCCCCGTTCTCGCCGAGCAGCGCGTGCACCTCCCCCTTCGCCGCGGTGAAGTCCACCGCGCCCAGGGCACGCACCCCGCCGTAGGTCTTGCTGACGCCGGCCAGCTCGGCCAGCGCGACGCCGCCGTCGCCCATGCCCCGCCCTCTCGGCCCGCCCCACGTCGAGAAATCGATTACCCGCACGGTAGGGGCACCCGCGGAGGAGTGTCAAGGGTCACATTTTCCCATTGCCCACGGGGCATCGGCGAAGGTCCGTGAAGGACTCCTCGAGGGAATCAGATTCCTTCAAGGAGCCCTTCACGGACCGTTGGGGACGAGGGCCGCCGCCTGCCAGGTCTCGCGCCTGAACTACGGGTAACCCCTGACCAACCCCCTGGAAACGCCTGGCCGTCCACTTGCCGCCGCCCCTGGCCAACCGGGCGTGATTTGTGGCATACCTCGCGAGAAATCAGGTCCGGACGACGTGACACGAGCCGTTTTTGGCGGGTTCCTACAAACCGGCAGGCGCGGCATGCGTCATCCGCGACATTGGTGTACCCGGCGGTAAGGGAGCAATGTGTAGGACGAAGACAGGCGACGTTCCGGCGGGTCCGGCGTCGCCTGCTGTGCGTGGGTCTGGTTGCGTTCGCTGGGAGGCTTTGTCCGTGTTCAATCGCGTCGCCATCGTCAATCGCGGAGAGGCCGCGATGCGGCTGATCCACGCCGTCCGGGACCTGTCCGCCGAGACCGGGCGACGGATCGAGACGGTCGCGCTCTACACGGACGCGGACGCCACCGCGACTTTCGTCCGCGAAGCCGACGTCGCGTATTCGCTCGGCCCCGCCTCCGCGCGGCCGTATCTCGACCTCGCCAAGCTGGAGAAGGCGCTGGTCGAGACCAAGGCCGACGCCGCGTGGGTCGGCTGGGGCTTCGTCGCCGAGGACCCGGCGTTCGCCGAGCTGTGCGAGAAGGTCGGGGTCGCCTTCGTCGGCCCGAGCGCGGACGCGATGCGCAAGCTCGGCGACAAGATCGGCGCGAAGCTGATCGCCGAGGAGGTCGGCGTCCCGGTCGCTCCGTGGAGCGGCGGCGAGGTCGCGACGCTCGAGGAAGCGCTCGCCGCGGGCGACAAGATCGGCTACCCGCTGATGCTCAAGGCCACCGCGGGCGGCGGCGGGCGCGGCATCCGCAAGGTGGAGTCGGCGGGCGACCTCACCGACGCGTACGAACGCACCAGCCAGGAAGCGCTGCGCGCGTTCGGCAGCGGCGTCGTGTTCCTGGAGCGCCTGGTCACCGGCGCGCGGCACGTCGAGGTCCAGGTGATCTCCGACGGCGAGACCGCGTGGGCGCTCGGCGTCCGCGACTGCTCGGTGCAGCGGCGCAACCAGAAGATCATCGAGGAGTCCGCGTCGCCGGTGCTCGGGCCGGACCAGACAGCCGAGCTGAAGGCGTCGGCCGAGCGGCTCGCGGTCGCGGTCGGCTACCGCGGCGCGTGCACCGTCGAATTCCTCTATCACCCCGGCGACCGGATGTTCGCCTTCCTCGAGGTCAACACCCGGCTCCAGGTGGAACACCCGATCACCGAGATCACCACCGGCACCGACCTCGTGCGGCTGCAGCTGCACGTCGCGTCCGGCGGCAAGCTCGAGGGCGAGCAGCCCGCCGAGTCCGGGCACGCCGTCGAGGCGCGGCTCAACGCCGAGGACCCGGACCGCGACTTCGCGCCGTCCCCCGGCCGCATCGCGCGGCTGCTGCTGCCCGCCGGTCCGGGCATCCGGGTGGACACCGGGGTCAGCGAGGGCGACACGATCCCCGCCGACTTCGACTCGATGATCGCCAAGATCATCGCCTACGGCCGCGACCGCGACCAGGCGCTCGCGCGGCTGCGCCGGGCGATGGCCGAGACGTCCGTGCTCATCGAGGGCGGCGCCACCAACAAGAGCTTCGTGCTCGACCTGCTCGACCAGCCCGAGGTGATCGACGCCAGCGCGGACACCGGCTGGATCGACCGCGTCCGCGCCGAAGGCCGTCTCGTCACCACGCGGCATTCCGCGGTCGCGCTCGCCGCCGCGGCGATCGAGGCCTACGAGGACGACGAGGAGGTCGGACGGCAGCGGCTGCTGTCCACCGCTTTCGGCGGCCGTCCGCAGGTGCGCCACGAAATCCGTCCGCTGGACCTGAAACTGCGCGGTGCTTCGTACCGGGTCACGGTCGCGCGCACCGGACCGAAGCGGTTCCGGATCGGCGTCAGCGGCGGCGGCGACGTGCACCCGGCCGACGTCGAGATCGAGCGCTTCGACGAGTACAGCGGGCAGATCACCGTCAACGGCACGCGGTTCCGGCTCGTCACCGGGACGCACGGGCCGATCCACCTGGTCGAGGTCGACGGCGTCACGCACCGGATCAGCCGCGACGAGGGCGGCGTCGTCCGCTCCCCCGCGCCCGCGCTGGTGGTCGCCACGCCGGTCGCGGTGGACGACGAGATCGAGTCCGGCGCGCCGGTGCTCGTGCTGGAAAGCATGAAGATGGAGACGGTGCTGCGCGCGCCGTTCCGGGCCCGGGTCACGGAACTCCCGGTGTCGATCGGCAGCCAGGTGGAGACCGGCGCGCCGCTGCTGCGCCTCGAACCGCTCGCCGACGAGGCCGAGGACGAGGCCGCCGCGGAAGCCGAGACCGCCGAGATCGACCTGCCCGCCGAGCAGGACGGCACCAGCGCGGCCGACCTGGTCGAGCGCGGCAGCCAGGACCTGCGCAGCCTGCTGCTCGGCTTCGACGTCGACCCGCACGACCAGGGCCGCGTGCTCAGCGGCTACCTGGCGGCGCGCGCGGAGCTGCCGGCGCGTCCGCTGGAGGGCGAGCTCGGGCTGCTGGGCGTCTTCGCCGATCTGTCCGAGCTGAGCCGGAACAAGCCGGCCGCGGACGACCTCAGCGCGTCGAGCCCGGTGCACAGCGCCCGCGAGTACTTCCACACCTACCTGCAGAGCCTCGACGTCGAGCGCGCCGGGCTGCCGGAGAAATTCCAGGGCAGGCTGCGCCGCGTGCTCGGCCACTACGGCGTCGGCGACCTGGAGCGCACGCCGGAGCTGGAAGAGGCGGTCTTCCGGATTTTCCTTGCCCAGCAACGGTCTTCGAGCGACAGCGCGATCGTTTCCGCGCTGCTGCGGCAGTGGCTCGCCGAGGCCCCGCCCTCGGCCGAGCTGCGCGAAGCGGCCGGGCTCGCGCTGGAGCACCTGGTCTCCGCCACCCAGCTGCGTTTCCCGGCGGTCAGCGACCTCGCCCGCGGCGTGGTGTTCCGCTGGTTCGCACAGCCGCTGCTGCGCCGGGCCCGCGCCGAGGTGTACGCCGAGATCCGCGGCCACCTGCGCTACCTCGACCGCAACCCGGACGCGGCCGACCGCGCCGAGCGGATCTCCGGCATGGTGTCGAGCAACGAGCCGCTGGTGCGGCTGCTCGGCCAGCGGATCGGGCGGCCGGGCGCGGACCCGGCCCCGATGCTCGAGGTCCTGACCCGGCGCTACTACGGCAACAAGGCGCTCACCGACGTGCGCGTGCGCGAGGTCGCGGGCTGCCCGTTCGTCACCGCGGAGCACCCCGAACCGGCGCGCGTCGTCACCACCGCCGTCGACTTCCCGCAGCTGCCGGACGCGATGCGCGCGGTGGCCGAGCTGTCCGCGGACGCCGGCGTGCCGGTCGCCGCGGACGTGTACCTGAAGTGGACCGACCAGCCCGACAGCGACGCGATGGCCGCGAAGCTGGGCGAGATCGTCGCGGCGCAACCGCTTCCGGCCGACGTCGACCGGGTCGTCACCACTGTCGCCGGGGGCGGCGGCGCGGTGATGCACCACCACTTCACCTTCCGCCGGACCGAATCCGGGTTCGCGGAGGACCGGGTGATCCGCGGGCTGCACCCGCGCGTCGCCGAGCGGCTGCAGCTGGAGCGGCTGCAGGAATTCGACCTCACGCGGCTGCCGTCGGCGGACGAAGAGGTGTACCTGTTCACCGGCACCGCGCGGGCGAACCCGGCCGACGAGCGGCTGATCGCGATGGCGCAGGTCCGCGACCTCACCCCGCTGCGCGAGGCGGACGGCAGGCTCGTGTCGCTGCCCTCGGCCGAGGACACGCTCGCCGCGTGCCTCGACGCGGTCCGCAACGCGCAGGCGCGGCGTCCGGCGAAGAACCGGTTCGACACCAACCGGATCGTCATCTACGTGTGGCCGCCGAGCGACCTGACGATGGACGAGCTGAACCTGCTCGCCCGCCGCGTGCTGCCGACCACCGCGGGCGCGGGCCTGGAGGAGATCCAGTTCCTGGCGCGGCAGCGGAACGCCGAAACCGGCGAGCTGACCGACATCGCGGTGACGGTCCGCAACGAGGTCGGCGCGGGCGTGCGGCTGTCGGTCGAGGCTCCGAGCACCGGACCGGTGCAGCCGCTGGACGACTACCGGCAGAAGGTGCTGCGCGCGGCGCGTCGCGACACGGTGTACCCGTACGAACTCACCGAACTGCTGGCAGGCGGCGGCACCTTCGCGGAGCACGACCTCGACGACCGCGGCGTTCTGGTCCCGGTCGACCGGCCGCGCGGGCAGAACAAGGCCGGTCTCGTGGCCGGTGTCGTCAGCACGCCGACCGACCGCGTGCCCGAGGGCGTCAAGCGCGTGGTGCTGCTGGGCGACCCGACGAAGTCGCTCGGCGCGCTGGCCGAACCGGAGTGCACGCGGGTCATCGCGGCGCTGAACCTGGCCCAGGAGCTGCGGGTTCCGGTCGAGTGGTTCGCGCTGTCGTCCGGCGCGCGGATCTCGATGGAGTCCGGCACCGAGAACATGGACTGGGTCGCGGCCGCGCTGAAGCGGATCGTGGAGTTCACCCAGGACGGCGGCGAGATCAACATCGTGGTCGCCGGGATCACCGTCGGCGCGCAGCCGTACTGGAACGCCGAGGCCACGATGCTCATGCACACCAAGGGCATCCTGGTGATGACGCCGGATTCGGCGATGGTGCTGACCGGCAAGCAGTCGCTGGACTTCTCCGGCGGCGTGTCGGCCGAGGACAACTTCGGCATCGGCGGCTACGACCGCGTGATGGGCCCGAACGGGCAGGCGCAGTACTGGGCGCCGAACCTCGCCGGGGCGCGCGACGTGCTGATGGCGCACTACTCGCACACCTACGTCGTGCCGGGCGAAGCGGGCCCGCGCCAGGCGGTCACCACCGACCCGGCGGGGCGCGACGTGTCGGACTACCCGCACGCCGTCGTCGGCAGCGATTTCGCCACGGTGGGCCAGATCTTCTCCGCCGAGCACAACCCGGACCGCAAGAAGCCGTTCGACATCCGCACGGTGATGCGCGCGCTGTCGGACCAGGACCACCCGGTGCTGGAACGCTGGGCGGGCATGGCGGACGCGGACACCGCCGCGGTGCAGGACGTGCACATCGGCGGCCGTCCGGTCTGCCTGCTGGGCATCGAGTCGCGTTCGGTGCCGCGCCGCGGCTTCCCTCCCACCGACGGCCCGGACACGTTCACCGCGGGCACGCTGTTCCCGAAGTCGTCGAAGAAGGCGGCCCGCGCGATCAACGCGGCGAGCGGCAACCGTCCGCTGGTGGTGCTGGCGAACCTGTCCGGCTTCGACGGCTCGCCGGAGTCGATGAAGAAGCTGCAGCTGGAGTACGGGGCCGAGATCGGCCGCGCGATCGTGAACTTCGAGGGTCCGATCGTGTTCACGGTGATCTCGCGCTACCACGGCGGGGCGTTCGTGGTGTTCTCGAAGGCGCTGAACCCGAACATGACGGTGCTGGCGCTGGAGGGCTCGTTCGCCTCTGTGCTGGGCGGCGCTCCGGCGGCGGCGGTGGTGTTCGCGGGTGAGGTCAAGACTCGGACGGCGAATGATCCGCGGGTGGCGGAGCTGCAGAAGCGGCTCGGCGAGCTGAGCGGGGCCGAGCGGGCTGCTTGTGCGGCGGAGCTGGCTGAGGTTACGTCTTCGGTGCGGGCTGAGAAGTTGGGCGAGGTGGCTTCGGAGTTCGACCGGGTGCACAGCATCCAGCGGGCGGTCGAGGTCGGGTCGGTGGACGCGATCGTGAGTACTGCGCAGCTTCGGCCGCGGATCATCGAGGCGATCGAGCACGGGCTGAAGGGCTGACAGGAGGGGCTCGTGAGTGCTGGCGCCGGTGAGAACCGGCATAGGCACTCACGAGCCCAGCCAAGACCCGGGCGGCTCGCTTTGCGGAGCGGGCAGCGGGGTGTCGTGAGGGTTCGTACCGTGATCAGCACTTACGAGGCCACGGTGATTCCCCGGATCGTCTTCACCTCGCCCAGCAGCGCCGAGGTCACCTTGACCGAGTACCCGTCCAGCGCGTAACGCCGCTCCCCCACGTGCAGGTGCACCGGCGTGTTTCCCTGGTGCGCCAGCAAAGTCTGCTTGAGTTCCAGCACCACCGGCAGCGTCACCTTCTCCGCCCGCGTGTGCAGCACCAGCGGCGTTTCCCCGAGTTCCGTCAGGTCGAGGGGCGCCAGATCCGCCCCGAAGACCGACATTTTGTCCTCCCGCCAGTTCACCCGGCCCTTCACCAGCACCGCGTTGTCCTCCACCAGATCCGTCGCGCACAACGCGTACGACTTGGCGAAGAACAACACCTCCAGCGACGCGTCCAAATCCTCGACCATGCAGATCGCCCACGGTTCGCCCTTTTTGTTCACCCGTCGCTCCAGCGACGTGATCAATCCGGCGACGACGAGTTCGCCTTCTCGCGGCGGGTTGTCGATGATCGCCGCGATCGTGCGGGGCGCGTGTTTGCGGAGGACGCCCTCGGCGCCGTCCAGCGGATGAGCTGAAACATAGAGGCCGAGCATGTCCCGTTCGTGCGCCAGCAATTGCTTGCGCGGCCACTCCTCAGCGGTGAATTTCACATGCGCCAAGGGCGACGAAGCCGGTTCTTTGTTTTCTCCGCCGAAGAGGTCGAATTGGCCCATCGCTTCCTGGCGCTTGAGCGGGACGACGGCTTCCACCGCGTCCTCGTGCACCTGGATCATCGACAGCCGCGTGTGGCCCATCGAATCGAACGCGCCCGCCTTGATCAGCGACTCGATCACCCGCTTGTTGCAGGCCACCAGCTCCGACTTGTCCAGGAACTCGGTGAACGAGGAGTACTTGCCCTTCTCCTCGCGCGTCTTGATGATCGACTCCACCACGTTCGCGCCCACGTTGCGCACCGCGCCCAAACCGAAGCGGATGTCGCCCCCGACGGCCGCGAACCGCAAAGCCGACTCGTTCACGTCCGGCGGCAGCACCTTGATCCCCAGCCGACGGCACTCCGACAGATAGATCGCCGACTTGTCCTTGTTGTCACCGACCGACGTCAGCAACGCCGCCATGTACTCCGCGGTGTAATTCGACTTGAGATACGCCGTCCAATATCCGACTAGCGCGTATCCGGCGGCGTGCGACTTGTTGAAGGCATAGCCCGCGAACGGCAGGATCGTGTCCCACAACGCTTGCACGGCCTCGCCGGAGAAGCCGTTGTCGATCATCCCGGCACGGAAGCCCTCGAATTCCTTTTCCAGGACTTCCTTTTTCTTCTTGCCCATCGCGCGCCGCAGCACGTCCGCGCGGCCCATCGAGTATCCGGCGACCTTCCGCGCGATCTGCATGATCTGCTCCTGATACACCACCAGGCCGTGCGTTTCGGCGAGGATCTCGCGCAGCGGTTCCGCCAGTTCCGGATGGATCGGTTCGATGGCTTGGCGCTTGTTCTTGCGGTCGGCGTAGTTGTTGTGCGTGTTCATCGCCATCGGACCCGGCCGATAGAGCGCGTTGACGGCCACGATGTCCTCGAACCCGGTGGGACGCATGCGGCGCAACAGGTCCCGCATCGCACCACCGTCCAATTGGAACACTCCGAGACTGTCGCCGCGGACCAGCAGGGCGAAGGTCTCGGGGTCGTCGATGGCCAGTCGGTCGAGGTCGATGTCCTCGCCGCGGTTGGCCTTGATGTTGTCGATCGCGTCGCCGATGACGGTGAGGTTGCGCAGGCCGAGGAAGTCCATCTTCAGCAGGCCGATGGCCTCGCACGACGGATAGTCCCAGCCGGTGATGATCGACCCGTCGTCCCTGCGCCACAACGGAATCGCGTCCATCAACGGCTCGCTCGACATGATCACCGCGCAGGCATGGACACCCGCGTTGCGGATCAGGCCTTCGAGGCCGCGGGCGGTGTCGAAGATCGTCTTGCACTCTTCGTCGGTCTCGACGAGCGTGCGGACCTCGGCCGCCTCCGCGTAACGCTCGTGCTTGGCGTCCACGATCCCCGCCAGCGGAATGTCTTTGGCGGCCACCGGCGGCGGCAAGGCTTTGGAGATCCGGTCCGCGATCGAATACCCCGGTTGTCCGAAGTGGACTCTTGCGGAATCCTTGATCGCCGCTTTCGTTTTGATGGTGCCGAAAGTGATGACCTGCGCGATCCGGTCGGAACCGTATTTCTCGGTGGCGTACCGGATCATCTCGCCGCGACGGCGGTCGTCGAAGTCCATGTCGATGTCCGGCATGGACACCCGTTCCGGGTTCAGGAAGCGTTCGAAGAGCAGACCGTGGCGGATCGGGTCGAGGTTGGTGATGCGGAGCGCGTAGGCGACCAGCGATCCCGCCGCCGACCCGCGTCCCGGGCCTACTCGGATTCCCGCCTCGCGGGCATGCGTCATCAGGTCAGCCGTGATCAGGAAGTATCCGGGAAACCCTTTGTCCACAATGACCTTGAGTTCGTACTCGGCGCGCTCCCGGTATTCTTCGGGCACTCCGTCCGGCAGTCTTTCCGACAGACCGCCCATCACCTCGTGATGCAGCCAGGTGGCTTCGGTGTGGCCTTCGGGGACGTCGAAGACCGGCATCCGGTCCTTGTGCGTGTACACGT
>NZ_JBHRWI010000010.1:0-5975 GCF_042647905.1 Amycolatopsis halotolerans | reverse complement strand
CGGCATCAGGCTGTCGCGGGTGACGGTCGGCAAGTACCTGCGCGGCTGGGGGCTCTCGTCGCAGAAGCCGGTCCGCCGGGCCTACGAGCAGGACCCCGAAGCGGTGGCGTGCTGGCTGGAGCAGACCTATCCGGCCATCGCCGCCCGGGCCCGCCGCGAGGGCGGGACGGTGCTGTGGCTGGACCAGACCGGGCTGCGGTCGGACAACGCGGTCGGCGCGAGCTGGGCGCCGGTCGGGCGGACCCCGGTGATCGGCAAGCCCGGCGTCCGGTTCGGGGCCAACGCGATGGCCGCGATCAGCAACAAGGGCGAGTTGTACTTCACCGTCTACCACGGCAGCCTGACGACCGAGATCATGATCAGGTTCGTCGACCGGCTCACCCGGCACCTGGACCGCAAGATCCACCTCGTCGCCGACCGGCACCCCGTGCACCGGTCCAGGGCCGTGCGCGACTGGACGGCAGAGCGGGCCGACCGGATCGAACTGCACTTCCTGCCCGGCTACAGCCCCGAGCTCAACCCCGTGGAACTGCTCAACGGCGACACCAAACGCCATGTCGCACACACCAATCCCGGCGACAAACACGAACTCGCCACCGAGGCCCGCACCCACCTGCGCCGCCGCCAGAACCAGCCCGACCGGGTCAAAGCCTTCTTCGGCAAAGAAGAAGTCCGCTACGCCGCCGAATAACACGACAAGTTTGCCTTACGGACCAATAAGCCGCGTGACCTCGGCTCGCTGACCGTCCACAGAGGACGCTAATGGCGCCGAAATACCCGATTCGCCGCCATGTGACTGTGTCTTGAAGTCCGTGAGGGGAACCCTGAGGGAATCAGAGTCCCTCAGGGTTCCCCTCACGGACGCCTGGCCCCGCCCAGGTCCTCCGACCTGGGCAAACCGCATTCGCAGCGCCGCCTTAAGTCCCTGGCATTGGAATCTGATTCCCCCAAGGGGTCCCCTCACGGACCACTACCGGCTTCCGCTCCCGGGCCCACGGCGACCTGCGCTCAACCGGGCCGAACCAGCCGAGCCGCGGAACAGCGCCAGCGGGGCGTCCACGGCACCGCCTTAAGTTCCCGGCATGGGGAATCAGGGTCCCCCTCGCGGACATGAAGCCGGGCGCAGCGGTCCCCGCGACTCAGCTTTTCCGGTGCCCCGCCGCGACTGTCGCCTTGGCCGGTGCTCCGGCCTGGATCCGGTCGGCGATTTCGTCGATCTGCGCCAGCAGGCTTTCCGTCGCCTCTTCGCCCAGCGCCGCGCGCATGTAGAGGCCTTCGCCGACCAGCATCACCAGCTCCGCCGTCAGCGGGTCTTCGATGTGCTCCAGCATCAGCGCGCGGGTGCGCTCGGTGCAGCGCCGCGACACCTCCGCCGCGATCGGGTCGTTGAGCACCAGCCGGATCGCGGCCATTGTCGTGCGGTGCAGCGCGAGGTCGCTCGTGACGTCGGTGATCGCCGAGCGCAGGTAGTAGCGGACCACGCCCTCCGGCGCGCTCCGCGCGCGTTCGAGATCGTCGTCGGTCAGCCGCTCCAGGCGTTCGAGCAGGCCGTCGCGCAGGGCGTCCTTCGAGCCGAAGTGGTAGAGCAGGCCGCCCTTGGACACCCCGGCGTGCGCCGCGACGGCGTCGAGCGTGATCTCGGCCGGGCCGCGGTCGGCGAGGATGACCTCGTACGAACCGAGGATGCGTTCACGTGCTGAAGGTTTAGCCATCGCCTTGACTATACCGTCCAGACGGTTTACCTTCTACCTCAGGAACGAAACTGTACCGTCTGGACGGTATAAGAAAGGAAGAGTGCGCCATGGTGAGGCGCGGAGGCCAGTGGTGGGCTTTGGCAGTTCTGGTGCTGCCGGTCCTCTTGATCAGCGTGGATACGACAGTCCTGGGCTTCGCCCTGCCCTATCTCAGCGAGGACCTCGCGCCCACGGGTGCGGAACAGCTGTGGATCGTCGACGTCTACTCGTTCGTCCTGGCCGGCTTGCTGGTCTTCATGGGCACGCTGGGCGACCGGATCGGCAGGCGGCGGCTGCTGCTCATCGGCGGTGCGGCGTTCGGCGCGGCCTCGGTGCTGGCGGCGTTCGCCACGTCGCCGCTGATGCTGATCGTCGCGCGGGCGCTGCTGGGCGTCGGCGGCGCGACGCTGATGCCGTCCACGCTGTCGCTGATTCGCAGCATCTTCACCGAGGACCGCACGCGGCGCACCGCGGTCGCGATCTGGAGCGCGGCGTTCTCCGGCGGCATGGCGGTCGGCCCGGTCGTCGGCGGCTGGCTGCTCGAGCACTTCTGGTGGGGTTCGGTCTTCCTGATCAACGTCCCGGTGATGGTGCTGCTGCTCGTCGCGGGCCCGCTGCTGCTGCCGGAGTTCCGCGACCCGAACCCGGGCCGCTTCGACCCGTGGTCGGCGCTGCTGTCGCTGGGCACGATGCTGCCGGTCGTCTACGGCGTGAAGATCGCCGCGACGGAGGGCATCACCTGGCCGGCCGGTTTCGCGATGGTGGCCGGGCTCGTGCTGGGCACCGCGTTCGTGCGCCGGCAGCGGCGGCTTGAGCAGCCGATGCTGGACCTCGGCCTGTTCGCCAACCGCACGTTCGCCGGTTCGGTGATCACGAACCTGCTGGGCGTGTTCGCCCTGGTCGGGTTGCTGTTCCTGCTGCCGCAGTACCTGCAGCTGGTGCTCGGCCTGACCCCGCTGGTCGCGGCCTTGTGGATGCTTCCCGCGACGGTCGCCGGTGTCGTCGGCGCCCTGGCAGCCGCGTGGCTCGCCCGCCGAGTCCGGGTGCCGGTCCTGGTCAGCCTGGGCCTGCTGCTCGGCGCGGCTGGCTTCCTGGTCCTGACGACCATCGGAGCCGACGCCGGATTGGCCGCGGTCGTGGTGGCGTTCGTCCTGGTCGGCGGCGGGGTGGCGCTGTCGGAAACCCTCACGAACGACCTCGTGATCTCCGCCGCCCCGGTCAACCGCGCCGGTGCCGCGTCGGCGATCTCGGAAACGGGCTACGAACTGGGCGGCGCACTGGGCACGGCCCTGCTGGGCAGCCTCGCCACGGCGGTCTACCAGTCGGGCCTGCCCGCCACCACGCCCGCCGCGGCCCACGACACCCTTGGCGGCGCGGTAGCCACCGCGCATTCTCTGCCCGCTGCCGAAGGTGGGGAGTTGCTGAGCACCGCCCGCGAGTCCTTCGTGACGGCGTTGCACACGAGTGCGTGGGTGGGCGCCGCGATCCTCGTGTACACGGCGGTGCAGGCGTACTTCTTGTTGGGACGCCGTCGGAATGGCCCGCAGGCACCTCAACCGGAGGAGGCCGCGATGTCGGCGTGATCCCGGCCCGTCGGGCAGGTGAGCAAGAGCTGCCTGCCTGACGGGCCGCGCAGTTTCTGTTGGCGGGCGTGGAAAACGCTTCCGGGCGGGCGGCAATCCGTCGATGCTTGACGAGTGCGGGTGCCGTCCTGCATCGAGATGCGGGAGCGGGCGCTGAGGCGAGCGGAAACCTTTGGCGCTGCTCGGATCCCGCTTGTGCAGCTCAGTGAAGCGCTTGCCGCTCGAAGGTTTTCGGGCACAGTCGCCAGGTGCTCCGCCGGATCAGTAGTTGCTTTCCGGCCACACGGAATGACTCCGCTCGACGGCGAGCGCTCCCGGTTCAGCGGCGGTCGCTGGTCCGGGCGCGGATCTCGCCCGGACTAAGACCTGGTCTCAAAACTTAAGGGTGTGCCACTGCGTAGCCTGCCGGTCCTGGTCGTCGATCGTGGGCAGTCGTGGCGAAGACGACGCAGCAGTGACGGGTCGAAGACCGGCTCTGGGAGCTGATCGAACCCCTGATCCCGTCCCGACCAGCGGCGCGCGGTCTGGGTGGGCAGCCCCGGATCGATGACCGTGCCGCGCTAGAGGGGATCTTGTTCGTGCTCGACACCGGCTGCCGCTGGCGAGACCTACCCGAGCAGCTCGGATGCGGTTCCGGGCACACCGCGTGGCGGCGGTTACGTGAGTGGCAGGACGCCGGCGTGTGGGACCGGCTGCACCAGCTCGTGCTCGACGAGCTGTCCAACATCGACGAGCTCGACTGGACCAGAGGCTGCATCGACGCGGTGTCGGTGCGGTCGAAAAAAAAGGGGGGCGAGCTGACCGGCCGCAGCCCCACTGACCGGGGTAAAGCTGGCTCCAAGTACCACGTTCTGTGCGACGCGAACGGGCTACCGCTGCACATCATGTTGTCGGCGGCAAACACCCACGACAGCATGCTGTTCGAGCCGCTGCTGGACACGAACCCGACCGTGCGCGGCCACCACGGCCGGGCGGGCCGGCCACGATGCCGACCGGACAAGCTGCACGCCGACAAGGGCTACGACTACCGCCGCTGCCTGACCCGCCGCGGTATCAAGGTCCGTATCGCCCGGCGCGGGATTGAGGGCAAGTCCCGCCTCGGCCGGGTCCGCTGGGTTGTCGAACGCACCATCTCCTGGCTGCTGCGGTTCAAACGCCTCGGGCTGCGCTACGACCGGACCGAACGCACCACGCTGGCGCTACTCACGCTGGCCCGCACCGTGATCAACGTCCGCCGGCTCATCAAGATCGAGCTCTGCGACCAGGTCTAACGCATCCATTCACTCGTTTGGGATACATCGGTAGCTCTGTGTCGTTGGGTGGGGTGACTGGGTGAGTTTCCGAGCGCGGAGCAGGTCCTCGGGTCGGCACGGGGCCCCCGTCACCACGAGGGAGATCGATCTCCTGGAGGAGGCTGCAGCCCGCGTTGCTGACGGCATCATCGACGGGGATGAACGAGCACTCTCGTCGGGAAGTGATCAGCCATCGGTGGGGCCGCCTCTTCAGAGGCGTTCGATGCGGTCGGCCTGTGGGCCCCGGTCGCTCTGACGCACCGCGTACCGGACCCGGTCGCCCTTCCGCAGCGGCTCCGACCCCATGATCGCGGACGCGTGGGCGAAGAGATCGTCGCCGCCTGCGTCCGGGGTGATGAAGCCGAAGCCGCGGTCGTCGTCGTAGCGCGCGACGACGCCCTCGCCGCCTCGTACGGGCGCGTCCCGCGCCGCCGGCCGTGCGGCCGCGGCAGGTGCCGACCGCTGCGGCGCCGTCTGGGGCTCAGCACCCCGGACCAGCTGCACGTCGCGGGCCTGCGGGCCCTTGTCTCCACTAGCCACCTCGTAGGCGACGCGGTCGCCCTCCGCGAGCCACGTCAGCCCCTCGGCCAGGGCCCGGGCGTGAACGAAGACGTCCCCGGCGCCGGAGTCGGGGTTGATGAAGCCGAAGCCCTTGTCCTCGTCGTACCAGGCCACCGTGCCGTCGGCACCGTCCGCGATACCAGCCGCAGCGGGTGAGCCGGCCCCTGCTCCCAGCGGGATCACGTGCCCGGCCTGCGGGCCGCGCTCGCCTTCGACGATCAGGAAGGCCACCCGCTGCCCCTCGGTGACCACGCCGCCGGTCACGATGGCGGAGCTGTGCACGAAGATGTCGGCGCCGCCGCCGTCCGGCGACGCGAAGCCGTACCCCTTGCCCGGCTCGTACCAGTTGACGGTGCCGAGCAGGCCCACGGCGCTGCCGGTGGCCGCATCGGCGGTGACGCGAACGCGCAGCGCCTGGGGCCCGCGGTCGTTCTCGCCGACCTCGAACACGACGGCCTGACCCTCGCGGAGCACTTTCGCGCTGCCGTCCCCGACGATCTCGGAGGCGTGCACGAACACGTCCGGCGAGCCGTCCTCGGGCGCGAGGAAGCCGAAACCCCGTTCGGCGTCGAACCAACGGACGGTCCCTTGCGGCATCAAAGTCTCCAGGTCGAGAGGGCGGGCACTGGCCCCCAGTCTCTCTGACAGACCTCCGGTCCGTCGGGCCGGGCCTACCGGCGGGCGGTGCGGAGCCAGGGGCGGGCCGTTGGTTCACCTAGCGACACGCCGAGTTTTGAGACCAGGTCTAAGCTTGAGTTTTAACCTTTGGTGTCCGTTTTCTTGGTGTTGCCGGGGTTGTGTGAGGG
>NZ_JBHRWI010000009.1:0-775 GCF_042647905.1 Amycolatopsis halotolerans | reverse complement strand
CGGCATCAGGCTGTCGCGGGTGACGGTCGGCAAGTACCTGCGCGGCTGGGGGCTCTCGCCGCAGAAGCCGGTCCGCCGGGCCTACGAGCAGGACCCCGAAGCGGTGGCGTGCTGGCTGGAGCAGACCTATCCGGCCATCGCCGCCCGGGCCCGCCGCGAGGGCGGGGCGGTGCTGTGGCTGGACCAGACCGGGCTGCGGTCGGACAACGCGGTCGGCGCGAGCTGGGCGCCGGTCGGGCGGACCCCGGTGATCGGCAAGCCCGGCGTCCGGTTCGGGGCCAACGCGATGGCCGCGATCAGCAACAAGGGCGAGTTGTACTTCACCGTCTACCACGGCAGCCTGACGACCGAGATCATGATCAGGTTCGTCGACCGGCTCACCCGGCACCTGGACCGCAGGATCCACCTCGTCGCCGACCGGCACCCCGTGCACCGCTCCAGGGCCGTCCGCGACTGGATCACCGAGCGGGCCGACCGGATCGAACTGCACTTCCTGCCCGGCTACAGCCCCGAGCTCAACCCCGTGGAACTGCTCAACGGCGACACCAAACGCCATGTCGCACACACCAACCCCGGCGACAAACACGAACTCGCCACCGAGGCCCGCACCCACCTGCGCCGCCGCCAGAACCAGCCCGACCGGGTCAAAGCCTTCTTCGGCAAGGAAGAAGTCCGCTACGCCGCCGAGTAACACGACAAGTTTGCCTTACGGACCAATAAGGATGTGTTGCGGGGCGGCGTGGTGGCGTGAAAGGCAACGAGGCTCCGGCTAGGA
>NZ_JBHRWI010000008.1:0-15009 GCF_042647905.1 Amycolatopsis halotolerans | reverse complement strand
CTGCGCCGATGGTACTGCAACCGAAGGGTTGTGGGAGAGTAGGACACCGCCGAACTTACTTTGAGAGAAGTCTGGGCCCCGGTCCGAGAACCCACGCGGTTCTCCCGGGGCCCAGACTCATGTTCGCGTCCGCTCGAGCAGGGCGCGGGCCGGCCGCAGGTCCGCCCGCGCGAGGTTGCTCCGAACGGGCCCGTAGGATAGTCAATTGGCCCTCGTACCGGGGGCCGTCCTCAGAATTCCAGAGTTGTCTATGGCAGGAGGCCAGGTGTCCGAGTTCGGTCGACGAGACTCAGCGGATGAGGGGTCCGGTCGGTCGGGACGCCGCGACCAGGACTCCCGCGGCGGCAGGTCCGACGCGCCCCGGGGAGACCGGCGCGGCGCGCGGCAGGACCGCGGCGGACGGGACAACGCCCACCAGGGCCGGCCCCGTCGGGACGACCGCGGCGCACGCGGTTCCGGCGGCTTCGCCGGCCGCCCCGGCCAAGGCGACGGTCCGCGCGAACAGCGCGGCGGATACGCCGGCAAACGCGACGACGACCGCGACTTCCGCCCCCGCGGCAAGCGCGAGTTCGACCGTCCGCAGGGCAAATCCTACGGCGACCGTTCCGGCGGACCCGGTGGCAAGTCTTCCTACGGCGACCGCTCCGGGCGTCCGGAAGGACGCTCGTCCTACGGCAACCGTTCCGAGGGGCGCTCCTCGTACGGCGAGCGGTCCGGCGGGCCCGGCAAGTCTTACGGTGACCGTTCGGGCCGACCGGAAGGGAAATCCTCCTACGGCGACCGCGGGCGGCCGCAGGGCAAATCCTCTTACGGCGAGCGGTCCGGCGGGCGCTGGAACGACGACCGGCGCGGTGGCGACGACCGCCGTGGCGGTTACTCGGGCGGCGACGACCGGCGCGGGCAGGGCGGATACCGCGGCAAGGACTCCCAGGGCGGCGGTTTCCGCGACGATCGGCGCGGGTCCGGCGGATTCCGCGACAACGACCGGCGCGGTGGCTACGGCGATCGCGACAACCGCGGCGGCAAGCCGGGCGATCGCGACAACCGCGGCAGTTATCGCGACGACCGGGGCAGCAAGCCTGGCGGATTCCGCGACGACCGCGGCGGCAAGCCCGGCGGGTACCGGGACCGGGACGACCGCGGTCCGCGTGAGGGCGGATTCCGTGGCGGGAACCGGACTTCCGGTGGATTCCGCGACGATCGCACCGGCGGGAACCGGGGAGAGCGGCGCGACGACCGCGGGTTCCGTAGCGACCGCAATGACCGCGACGACCGCCGGGACAACCGTTCGGGCGGCTTCCGCGGCGATCGGCGCGACGAGGGCGGTTACCGCGGCGGGGATCGCCGGGACGATCGCTCCGGCGGGTTCCGCGACAACCGGCGGGACGACCGGCCGGGCGGCTTCCGCGGCGAGCGGCGCGACGAAGGCGGTCACCGCGGTGACCGTCGGGATGACCGCTCGGGCGGGTTCCGCAACGACCGCGACAACCGGCGGGACGAACGTTCCGGCGGGTTCCGCACTGAGCGGCGTGACGAGGGCGGTTACCGGGGCGACCGGCGGGATGACCGTTCCGGCGGCTTCCGTCGTGACGACCGGTCCGGCGGCAAGCGGCCTGGCGGCGACCGTCCGGGCGGGTTCCGGCGCGATCGCGACGGCGACTCCGGCGGGTTCCGCAAGGATCAGCGTGACAGTGGTTTCCGGAAGGACCGTCAGGACGACGGCTTCCGGGGGCGGCGGGACGAGGTCGAGGAGACCGCGTCGGCCGCGGTCGAGGAATCCGCGGTGGTCGACGAGGTGACTGCGGGCTCGGGCGGCGCTGACGTCGCGTCGGGTGCGGCGGAGCGCGTCGAGCGTGCCGAGGTCGCTGAAGGCCAGGAGCGACGCGAGACCAGCGAAGACCGGGGCGCGCGGCAGGACCGTCGGGAGCGCGACAACCGCAGCGACCGCGGCGGCCGGGACAGCCGGGGAGACCGCGACAGCCGTGACCGTCGCGACCGCAGGGACGACCGTCCCCGCACCAAGCGGCCGGTGACCGTCGAGGAGCAGGACGCCGCTCTGGCGCGCGAGCTGCTCGAAGCGCCGGAACTGCCCGAGGACATCGAGTTCTCCGACCTCGACGAGGAAGTCCGCCGTGAGCTGCGGACCCTGCCGAAGGGGCTCGCCGAGACCGTCGGGAAGCACCTGGTCGCCGCCGGCGGGCTCGTCGACAGCGACCCGGAGGCCGCGCTCGAGCACGCCCGGTACGCGAAGACGAAGGCGTCGCGGGTGCCGATCGTGCGCGAAGGGCTCGGGCTGGTCGCCTACCACGCGGGCAACTGGCAGGAAGCGCTGTCCGAACTGCGCGCCGTCCGGCGGATGACGCGCAGCGACGAGCACATCGCGATCATCGCGGACGCCGAGCGCGCGCTGGGCCGTCCGGAGCGCGCTCTGGACCTCGCCAAGGAGACCGACAAGGAACGGCTCACCAAGGCGACCCAGGTCGAGCTGGCGATCGTCGCGGCGGGTGCGCGGCGCGACCTCGGGCAGCTGGACGCGGCGGTCGTGTCCCTGCAGGGGCCGGACCTCGCGGCGGCCAAGCGCGACCCGTGGAGCGCGCGCCTGTTCTACGCCTACGCCGACAACCTCGAGGCCGCCGGGCGCAAGGAAGAGGCCGTGCAGTGGTTCCTGAACGCCGCTGAGGCCGACGCCGAGGACGAGACCGACGCCGCCGAGCGCGCCGCGGATCTCGCGAACGAATCGAACGAGGCGAACGCGCCGAAGGAGCCAGCCGAGTCGGCCGAGGCAGCGGAGCCGGCCGAGTCAGGCGAGCCGACCGGGTCGGATGACTGACGTGGCCTACGACGCGCTGCTGTTCGATCTCGACGGCACCGTGTACCACGGGCCGCAGGTGATCGACGGGGCCGCGGAAACCGTGGCCGCCGTGCGCGAGCAGGGCACGGCGGTCCGGTTCGTGACCAACAACGCGTCAAAGGCCCCGTCCGCGGTTGCCGAGCACCTCCGGGACCTCGGCATCACCGCGGACACCGACGAGGTGCACACGAGCGCTCAGGCGGCAGCCGCGCTCCTGCGGGACCGGCTGCCCGCCGGGGCGAAGGTGCTCATCGTCGGCACGGCCTCGCTCGGCGACCAGATCACCGCGGTGGGGCTCGAGCCCGTGCGGACCGCGGGCGACGACGTTTCCGCGGTGGTGCAAGGACATTCGCCGGAGACCGGATGGGCGGACCTCGCCGAGGCGAGCATCGTGATCCGGGCGGGCGGGCTGTGGGTCGCCACGAACACCGACACCACGCTGCCGACCGAGCGCGGGCTGATGCCGGGCAACGGATCCATGGTCGGCGCGCTGAAGATCGCCACCGGCGCGGAACCGGTGGTCGCCGGGAAACCGGAGCCGTTGCTGTTCGAGACGGCTGCGCGCTCGGCGAAGGCGAAGCGTCCGCTGGTGGTCGGGGATCGGCTCGACACCGACATCGCGGGTGCGGTCGCGGCGGGTCTCGACTCGCTGTGCGTCCTCACCGGGATCGCGACTCCGGCGACGCTGCTCACCGCGATTCCGGCGGAACGGCCTACTCATCTGGGTGCGGATCTCACCGCGCTCGCGCGGCCGGCGGACGAATTGCGCGTCGGAAAGCGGTCCGGCTGGGAAATCGGCGAAAACGACGTGCTGACCGTGCGCGGCGAAGGGGACAAGCTCGACCTGCTGCGCGCGCTGTGCGATTCGGCGTGGCGGACCGGGGCGACCCAGGTGCGCGCGGAAGGCGACGCGGCCGCGGCGGCAGTGACCGGGCTGGGGCTCGCCTGACTGGTAGTTTGGGCCTGTGCACCCGAACGTTCCGCGGCCGGTTCCCGGACCCCCGCCGATCCCCGGACCCGGCCCGCAGCAGACCGACCCGCGGGCGGGCATCGACGAGGCCGTCGCCGGGCTCGACGACCTCGACACGCTGCCGCCCGCCGAGCACGTGGACCGCTTCGAGGCCGTGCACACCGAGCTGACCGTGGCCCTGTCCAGCATCGACAAGGTCTGACCGGCGTGGCCAAACGGGCCAGGCTCGACGCGGAACTCGTGCGGCGCGGACTCGCCCGCTCCCGCGAACAAGCCTCCGTGCTGATCACCGGCGGCAAGGTCACCGTGCGCGGCATGGTCGCGACGAAACCCGCCACCGGCGTGGAAAACGACGCGCCGATCGTCGTGAAGGACGAGGACGACCCGGGCTGGGCGTCGCGCGGCGCGCACAAACTCCTTGGCGCGCTTGACCGTTTCGGTCCGGAAGGGCTGACCGTCGAGGGCCGCCGCTGTCTCGACGCGGGCGCATCCACTGGCGGCTTCACGGATGTCTTGCTGCGGGGCGGCGCGGACAAGGTCATCGCCGCGGACGTCGGGCGCGGGCTTCTCGTGTGGAAGCTGCAGACCGACGATCGCGTCGTGGTCCTCGACCGCACGAACGTCCGCAATCTGACACCGGATGTCCTCGGCGGCCAGGTCGACCTCGTCGTCGGCGACCTTTCCTTCATCTCGCTCAAGCTCGTGCTGCCCGCGCTCGCCGCCTGCGCCCGCGACGGCGCGGATCTCGTGCCGATGGTCAAACCGCAGTTCGAGGTCGGCAAGGACCGGCTCGGCAGCGGCGGCGTGGTCCGCGATCCCGAACTGCGCGTCGAATCCGTGCTGGGCGTGCTCGCCGAAGCCGCGAAGCTCGGCCTGTCGCTGCGCGGGGTCGTCGCGAGCCCGTTGCCCGGGCCGTCCGGGAACGTCGAATACTTCGTGTGGCTCCGCAAAACGGGGCCGGAAGACAGCGGCATCGACGACATCGGCGATGCCGAGCGGCTCGTTCGCGCCGCAGTCCAGGAAGGACCTCAGTGACCGCCGACCGTGAAGTGCTCCTCGTGGTGCACCCCGACCGGGACACCACCCGGGAGGCCGCCCGCGAGGTGTCCCAGCGATTCGCGAAGGCCGGGATCCGGCTTCGCGTGCTCGACGAGGACGTTCTCCGGCTGATCGACCCGGACGGCTGCATGGCCAAGCCGTGCACCGTGGTCGCGCCCGAGCACAATCCGGCCGAGGGGGCCGAGCTCGTGTTCGTGCTCGGCGGCGACGGAACCCTGCTGCGCGCGGCGGAACTCGCCCGCCCGGCCGAGGTGCCGGTGCTCGGCGTCAACCTCGGCCGCGTCGGCTTCCTGGCCGAGGCCGATTCGGACGCGCTCGCCGACGCCGTGCAGCGCGTGGTCGACCGCGAGTACCACGTAGAGGACCGGATGACGGTCGACGTCACGGTCACCGCCGACGGCGCGGAGATCTACCGCACCTGGGCGCTCAACGAGGCCAGCGTCGAGAAGTTCAGCCGCGAGCGGGTGCTCGACGCGCTGATCGAGGTCGACGGCCGTCCGGTGTCGTCCTTCGGCTGCGACGGCGTCCTGTGCGCGACGCCGACCGGCTCCACCGCGTACGCCTTCTCCGCGGGCGGGCCGGTGCTGTGGCCGGACGTCGAGGCGCTGCTGGTGGTGCCGAGCAACGCGCACGCGATGTTTTCCCGGCCGCTGGTCGTGTCGCCCGGGTCGGTGATCACCGTCGGCATCGACCCGACCGGTCCGAAAGCCGCGCTGACCTGCGACGGGCTGCGATCGTTCGACTTGGCGCCGGGCGCTTCGGTGCGCGTGGTGTGCGGCAGGCAGCCGGTCCGGCTGGTGCGGCTGTGGGACGGCGTGTTCACCGACCGGCTGGTGTACAAGTTCGGCCTGCCGGTGCGCAGCTGGCGCGACCGGCGCGGCGGGGAGCGTCCGGGCAGCTGATTCGCGACGCGCCCGCACAAGTGTTCGACCAGCGAAAAGAAGAGTTAGCGGACCTCGGGCGCACAGAACGTCGGTGCGGGCCGCTACCGTATGCGTCGTGCTGGCCGAGATGCGCATCCAGGGCCTCGGAGTCATCGAGGAAGCCCTGCTGGAACTGCACGCGGGCTTCACCGTGGTCACCGGTGAGACGGGTGCGGGCAAAACCATGGTCGTCACCGGGCTGCATCTGCTTTCGGGCGGACGGGCCGAGGCGTCGAAGGTCCGGAACGGGATGCTGAAGGCATTCGTCGAGGGCCGGTTCACCGTGGGCAAGGACGACGCGGCCGCCCGCATCGTCACCGATTCGGGGGCCGACGTCGACGAGGACGGCAGCGTCATCGCGCTGCGCACCGTCGCGGCCGACGGGCGCTCGCGGGCGCACCTCGGCGGCCGGTCGGTGCCGGTCGGGGTGCTGGCCGAGCTGTCCGAGCAGGTGATCGCCGTGCACGGGCAGAACGACCAGCTGCGGCTGCTGCGCCCGGCCGAGCAGCGCGCGGTGATCGACCGGTTCGCCGGCGAGGACGTCGGCGGGCCGCTCGCGCGGTACCGCCAGGTCCGCGAGGAATGGCTGGCCGTGCTCACCGAGCTGAGCGAGCGCTCCAACCGCTCCCGCGAGATGGCGCAGCAGGCGGACCTGCTGAAACACGGGCTGAACGAGATCGACGCGGTCGCGCCCGAACCGGGCGAGGACGTCGAGCTCACCGAGCAGATCAAGCGCCTGGCCGCGGTCGACGAACTCCGCGCGATGGCCACCGAATCGCACGCGGCGGTGTCCGGCGCGCAGGACGGCGACCCGGACGCACCGGGCGCGCTCGGCCTGATCGGCGAAGCGGTGCGAAGGCTCGCCTCGGCGGAGGATTCCGCGCTGCGCGACCTCGTGCCGCGGCTGGAGGAAGCTTCCACGCTGCTGAGCGACGTCGGCGCGGAGCTGGGCAGCTACGTCGAGAATCTGGACGCGGACCCGGCGCTGCTGGAGAAGGTGCTCGCGCGCCAGGCCGATCTCAAACGGCTCACCCGCAAGTACGCCGCCGATGTCGACGGAGTGCTGGCGTGGGCCGAGGACGCGCGGCGCCGGCTCGAGTCGATGGACACCTCCGAGGAGGCATTGGCCGGGTTGGCGTTACGCCGCGACGAGCTGGCTGTGCAGCTGGTCGCGCACGCCACCGAGGTTTCCGCCGCGCGCGGCAAGGCGGCCGCCGAGCTCGCGACGGCGATCACCAAGGAACTGTCCGGTCTCGCGATGGGCCAGGCGGAGCTGGAGATCACCGTCGAACAGCGTCCGGCCGAGCACGGCGACCGGCAGGCGCTCGCGATCGACGGACACGCGGTGCACGCGGGCCCGGACGGCGTCGACGAGGTGGAACTGCTGCTGCGGGCGCACAACGGCGCGCCGCCGCTGCCGGTGCACAAGGCCGCCTCGGGCGGTGAGCTGTCGCGCGTGATGCTCGCGATCGAGGTGGTGCTGGCGCACGCGGACACCGTGCAGACGCTGGTGTTCGACGAGGTCGACGCCGGGGTCGGCGGCCGGGCCGCGGTGGAGATCGGACGGCGGCTGGCGCGGCTCGCGCGCACGCACCAGGTTCTGGTGGTCACGCACCTTCCGCAGGTCGCCGCGTTCGCTGATCAGCATCTGGTGGTGGACAAGGGAACCAGCGGCGGCGTCACGCGCAGCGGCGTGAAGACGCTCGACCAGGGCGACCGGGTGCGCGAGCTGGCGCGGATGCTCGCGGGCATGGACGGCACCGAGACCGGCCGCGCGCACGCCGAGGAATTGCTTGCCACCGCGGAGAAAGACAAGGCGAAGAACACCGGCGCGAAGCGCAAGCGCGCGAAGAAGGGCTGAGGCGGATTCCATGACCTGGGCCACGCTGGCCGACGTCGAAGCCGAACTCGCCCGCGCGCGGCGGGAGGACGATCTCGACCGCTTCCTCGAACTCCTCGGCGACGAGGAGCTCTTCGTGCCGATCCACCGGGACGAGGCGGAGCGGCTCGCGCGGGAGCGGACCTGGTCGCCCGCGAAAGCCTGCTGCGCGCACGGCGGCGAACCGTCGCTGCAGGTGTTCACCCGCGGCGCGCTGCCGGATTTCGGCACCGATGTGGTGTTTCTCAGCGGGGATCTCGACTGGGCCACGCACGGTCTCGGCCACGGCGAACAGGTTGTGTTCAACCGCGGCACGCTCGCCGAATGGCGGGTGGGCGCGAACGCCGTGCTGCCGTGGGTCGACGCGAACCCGCACCGGGTCACCGCGGTGGAGCAGCAGGTCGAGCGGCTTTACACGGCCAGGTACGGGCTTCTCGACGGTCCGGTCGCGCACGCGCTCGCGTGCGGCGCGCACCAGGCGGTGCTGTCGGCCGAACCGTGGAACGTCCTCGACGCGCGCTACCACGATTACGTCGCCGAGGTCCGCGGCCTGCGCGACTGGTGGGGCGTCGCGGACGCGGCCAGCTGGCGGGCCGCGATGGACCGGCTGCTCGGCGATTCCTACCAGCTCACCACCGGAAACCTCGTGCTCGTGCTGCGCGCCCGCAGCGGGCTGGCGCTGGACGTGTACGGCTGGGTCGAAGTGGTCCGGGAATGGTGCGCCGAAAACGACGCCGAGGACCAAGCCGGGCCGCTCGTCGACGCGGTGCGCCGGATCGTGCGGTACGAACAGCGATTCCGCGCCGACGGCCTGCTCGCTCCGGACGGCGTGGTGGACAGCATCATCGGCTGGGACGTCGGCCGCGCGGTCGAACTGGCGCGCTGGGGTCTCGCGGTCGGGTACTGCGACGCGCTCACCGCGGAATTGATGGTGCTGGAGGCGGGCGCGATCGCCCGCCGCTACCACGAATCGTGGGCGGAACTGGCCACCGGTTACGTGCTGGGCAGGCTGCTCGCGCTCGACGGCGAGGAGTTCGGGCCGGAGTACGTTTCGGCCGCCCGGGTCCGCCACCGGCTGCTGAACGATCCCGCCAGTCCCTGGTCCACCCTCGATTTCGGAGCCAGCGGACCGCACAGTTAACCCCGGCTCCGCATTCCGCGCGACATGGCTCACCACAACGAGTCATGTCCGCTTCGGCGCGTCGGCTCCGTACCCACGCACAAATTTGTCACCATCAGCCACATGAAGCTCACTGGTCTTCTCGCGCGGAACCACGAAGCCCTTCCCGGCGTCATCGGTGTCGCGCGGGTCGACCGGCGCACGCGGGAGTTGCTGCGCCGGGTCAGCGCGGGCGACATCGTCGTGCTCGACCAGCTCGACCTCGACCGGGCCACCGCCGACGCGCTGGTCGCCGCCGAGGTCGCCGCGGTGGTCAACGCCTCCCCGTCGATCTCCGGCCGGTTCCCCAACCTCGGCCCGGAAATCCTGGTGGCGGCGGGCATCCCGCTGATCGACTCGGTCGGCGGCGAACTGCTGCGCACCGTCAAGGACGGCACGAAGCTGCGCGTGCACGAGGGCGCGGTCTACCTGGGGGAGCGGCAGCTGGCGACCGGGGTCGAGCAGACCCCGGAAAGCGTCGCCGACCAGATGATCGAGGCCAAGGCCGGGATGTCCACCCAGCTGGAAGCCTTCTCCGCCAACACGATCGAGTTCCTCCGCCGCGAGCGGACGCTGATCCTCGACGGCGTCGGCGTGCCGGAGCTGAAGGTCCCGGTGCGCGACCGGCACGTGCTGGTCGTCGCCGCGGGGAACGGGCACGCCGAGGACCTCAAGAAGCTCAAGAAGTACATCGGCGAGCACCGTCCGGTGCTGGTCGGCGTCGACGCCGGCGCGGACACCCTGCGCGCGCAGGGCTACCAGCCGGACGTCATGGTCGGCGACCCGACCGGGATCGGCACCGCGACGCTGCGCAGCGGCGGCGAGGTCGTCGTCCCCGCGCAGCCGGACGGGCACGCCCCGGGCGTCGAGCGGATCCAGGACCTCGGGATCGGCGCGGTCACCTTCCCCGCGACGGGCAACGCCGAGGACCTCGCCCTGCTGCTGGCCGACGCGCACGGCGCGAGCCTCGTCGTCACCGTCGGGTTCCAGGCCACGCTGCGGGAATTCCTCGACCACGGCCGGTCCGGGTCGAACCCGTCCACGTTCCTCACGCGGCTCAAGCTCGGCACCAAGCTGGTCGACGGCAAGGCCGTCGCGACGCTGCACCGCAGCCGGGTGTCGCTCGGCGCGGTCGCCCTGCTCGTCCTCGCCGCCATCGTCGTCGTCGTGGCCGCGCTGCTGGTCTCCGACGTCGGCTCCGTCTACCTCGAGTGGATCCAGCACACCTGGTCCACGTTCGTCGCCTGGGTGAAGGGTCTCTTCACGTGATTTCCCTGCGGTACCACATCGTTTCCATCACCGCGTGCTTCCTGGCGCTGGCCGTCGGCGTGGTGCTGGGCTCGACCGCGCTCAACGGTTCGCTGCTGTCCGGGCTCGCGGACCAGAAGAAAGACCTCGGCACGCAGGTGTCCGACCTCGAGGCGCAGCGTAACGCGCTCAAGGCGCGGCTCTCCGACGCGGACGCGTTCGCCGGGACGATGGGCCCCAAGGTCGTCGCGGGCGCGCTCGACAAGCGCAGCGTCGTCATCGTCACCACGCAGGACGCGCGCCCGGCCGACCGCGACGCGCTCAAGAAGCTCGTGGGCCAGTCCGGTGCCTCGGTGACCGGCGAATTGCAGCTCACCAACGCGTTCACCGACCCGGCGAAGGCCGACCAGCTGCGCGACGTCGTCACGCGGCTGCAGCCGGCCGGGGCGAAGTTCCCGACCGCGGGCGACTCCGGCACGCTCGCCGGCGCGCTGCTCGGTTCGACGCTGCTGCTGGACAAGGCGAGCGCGAAACCGCAGTCGAGCGGCGACGAACTCGCCGCCGCGCTCGGCGGACTGACCGACGGCGGCTTCGTGAAGCCGAGCCAGGGCGTGCAGCCCGCGCAGCTCGCGATCGTGCTGACCGGAGCCCAGGAGACCGGCGACGGCGCGGGGGACCGGGCGGCGACGATCGCGCGGTTCGCGGCGCAGATGGACCGTTCCGGCGCGGGCACGGTGCTTGCCGGCGACCCGGGTTCGGCCGAGGGCGCCGGTCCGATCGGCGTGGTGCGCGCGGACACCTCGGCGACGTCGATCCTGTCCACTGTGGACAACGCGGATTCGGCGGCGGGCCGGGTCGCGACGATTCTGGCGCTGCAGGAACAGCTCAACGGCGGTTCCGGTCGTTACGGCATCGCGGGCAACGCGCAGGCGATCGCGCCGGGCGTGGCCGCTGCGGGGAACTGAACGAGAGACTTTCCGCCTCCCGCACAAGAGTCAGCGGCGGCACTGGATTCCCTTCGAGGGTGGGGGAATCCGGTACCGCCGCTGACTTTGTCGCGCCCGTCGCGGTCGGGCGGATCTCGGCACTGCGGACAAGAGTCGGCGGCGGCACCGGATTCCCTTCGGGGTAGGGAAATCCGGTACCGCCGCCGATCATTCACGCGCCTGCTGCGGGGTCAGCAGGCGCCGTTGTCAGCCCAGGCCGCGGCGCTGCCGGGCTGTTCGCCTCGCGTCCACCACTTGGCGGACCAGCGGTGGCCGTTGAAGGACACCACCGCGCCCGCGTTGTAGGACTGGGAGGTGTTCCACGCGGCCGGGCACGCGGTCGTGGGACCGCCGCCGCCCGCGCAGGCTCCGTTGTCCGTCCAGACGTCGGCGCTGCCGGGCTGTTCGCCCTGCGTCCACCACTTCGCCGTCCAGGTGTGGTTGTTGTACGACACGACCGCGCCGCCGTTGTAGACCTTGCCGGAGTCCCAGGCCGCCGCCGTGCACTGGCCGCCCGGCGGAGTCGTGGGAGTGGTCGGCGTAGTGGGCGTGGTCGGGGTCGTCGGCGTGGTCGGGGTCGTGGGTGTGGTCGGCGTGGTCGGCGTCGTCGGGGTGGTCGGCGGCGGGCCGGAACAGCCCTCCGTCGGCGCGGCGAGCCCGTCCACGACGGCGTGGAACAGCGTCGAATCAGGGTCGAGGTCATACAGCGAGAACATCATCGCGCCGCCGAGGCCGTTGCAATGGATGTAATCGGTGCGCGCCTTGATCGACTGTTTCGACGAGCCGCCGTAGAAGCTCGTCCCGTCGTAGAACCACGCGGATTGCGTTGTCGGGTCCCAGAACGTCGTCGACGGATTGTCGACCACGCCGGAGAGTTCCTTGTACATCGCGACCCCGGGAACGTTGCCGCTCAACGGATGCGGAGCGGACGGACCGGTGGCCGTTTGGTACAGCCCGTGGTTCGAGCCCGCGGGCACGCCTGTCCAGCCGCGATAGTAGAACGGGATGCCCAGGGTCAGCTTCGACGCCGGGAACCCGCCGGGGATGCCGTACGCCGGATCCCCTTGTGTGTAAGCCTTCATCACCTGATCGATGGTGTATTTCTCGGTGCCCGGCGGGATGGTCGGGGACGGGTCGTTCGGTGCCGGGTAAAGCGGATCCTGGAAGTTCGTCGGACCGGTCTTGTCCCACGCGCCGTGCATGTCGTAGGTCATCGGGTCCGCGAAGTCCATGTACTGGTGGATCTTGTCGGTCTGGATCTTCGCGATCTTGTCCTGGCCGCCGGGCAGGGCGGCCGAGAGCGCGTAGTGCTTGCCCAGTGCGTCCATCTGGCTGCGGAACTCCGCCAGCAGCGCGGTGAAGTTCTGGGTGTCGTTCGGGCTGTAGTGGTTGCCCGTGTGCCCGCCGGGGTGCGCCGGGTACTCCCAGTCGATGTCGAACCCGTCGAAGATGTTCGCGGCGGTGCCGGGGCCGCCGAAGCCGCCCGCGTTCGGGATGTTGCCCTTGATGAACATGTCGATGCAGGAGCTGACGAACTTCTTGCGCGAGGCGTCGCTCGCCGCCGCGTCGGAGAAGTACTTCGAATACGTCCAGCCGCCGAGCGACAGCAGCACCTTCAGGTTCGGGTGCCGTGCCTTGAGTTCCTGCAGCTGGTGGAAGTTGCCGACGATCGGCATGTTGTAGGTGTCGGCGGAGCCGTCGACGCTGATGTCCGAGCCGAACGACTTCTGGTAGTCGGCGAACTGGTCGCCCGCGCCGTCGCCCGCGTTCGGGTCGTCCTCGCCGCCGGGGTCGGGGGTCGTCGCCTTGGTCGTCTCGAAGCAGGTGAGGTTGCTCGGGTCGATGTTCTCGAAGTCGTAGAGCAGGTAATCGATGTTGTCGGCGATCTTGTCGACGTTCTTGAGGTAGTAGGCGTTCTGGTAGATGCTCCATTGGTCGAAGTAGGCGATGCGCATCCCTCCCGAGGAGGGCGCGGGCGTCGCGGTGGCCGGGGCGGGCCGGGCCAGGATGGTGAGACCGGCCACGACCACTGCGGCCAAGGCGGCGCAGGCCACGGCCAGCGGTCTCAAGGTCCGGTGGGGCATAAGCGTTTCTCCCTCGCACAAGCGAAGTCCGCCTGCCGCACGGGAATGCGCGGCAAGCGTCGGACAACGGGTGATCACTGCAGGAGCGGGGGCCGGCCCGCATTCGAATGTGAACCAGGGCACAGCCGGAGTCAATACTGTGGACTAGACCAATTTCCAGGCCGGGGCGTTTTGTGGTGAAGTGTCCGGAAACGCCCGACGAACGGCCTGTTCCAAGCGGGGCGAGTGGTCCGGTGGCATCGGTTCACCCGTACGGGTGTGGCTGACCCGACACCCGATCCGTGCGGCATCAGGCGAGTCTCAGGAAGATCATGGGTGGCTCACAGCTGCGCACGAGAGCCTGGCACCATGAGCGCCAACGACCCCGGGAGCACGGCCGAACGATGACCACTACCGAGATCCCGCTCGTCCGTTCCGACGAGCCGGCGCCCGCCAGATCGCCGCACCTGCGGCAGCTCGATTTGTACCGCGTCGTCACGTTCGCCCTGGTCATCCTCATCCACGTGATCGGCTCCACGACGTTCCAGCAGGACGTGGTCGCCGACGCGATCCAGACGCCGCTGCACCTGACCCGCGAAGCGTTCTTCGCGCTGACCGCGTTCGTGCTCGTGCTGGGCTACCGGGACCGTCCGGTGCTGGCCGGGAAGTTCTGGCGCAAGCGGTTCCCGCTGGTCGCGGTGCCGTACGTGGTGTGGACGGTCATCTACCGGGTTTATTCGCTGATCACCTCGGATCAGCCGTTCGGGTCGATCGGCGCGCAGCTGCGCACGCTCGGACTGGACCTGCTCACCGGAAACGCCTGGTACCACATGTATTTCATGCTGGTGACGCTGCAGGTGTACCTGCTCTTCCCGTTGCTGGCCAAGCTGTTCGACCTGATCCGCCGCCGTCCGTGGACGGTGCTGGCGGTCTCCGGCACGATCCAGGCGGCGGTGGCGATCTTCATGAGCTACCCGCCCGCCGTGCTGGGCTACGGCTTCGTGAGCCAGTTCTTCGCGACTTTCGTCGTGTACCAGTTCTACATGCTGCTCGGCACCGCGGCGGCGCTGCACTTCGAGGCGGTGCACGCCTGGCTGCGCACGCATTCGCGCTGGGTGCTGCTGGCGATGGCGGGCGGGCTCGTGATCGCGGAGACCGGCTACTTCGTGAGCGTCCGCTTCGGGGAGTGGCCGGAGATGGCGTCGGACGCCTTCCGCCCTTACCTGATCCCGTGGTTCGTCGCGGCGATCGCCGGGATCTACCTGGCGGGCGCGCGCTGGGCGGAGAGCAGGCAGCGCGGCGGGCGGTTCGTGTCCTGGGCGGTGAACCGGTCGTTCGCGGTGTTCCTGACCCACCCGATCGCGATCGCCTTGCTGGACCCGCTGTTCGTGTATGTCGGCGACAAGTTCGGCGCGCCGTGGACGACGCTGGTGGCGTACCCGGCGACGATCGCGCTGACCTTCGGGATCGTCGAGGTGCTGCGGCGGCTGCCGTGGAGCAAGGCGCTGACCGGGCGCGCCCGGGTGCCGGTGCGGGCCTGAGCGGCAAAGGTCCGTGAGGGGAACCCTGAGCTTGAGTTTTAAGGTCCGGGTGTCTGAGTGGGTGCCCGGTTGGTCATGGGTGAAGCCCTTGGTTGATCATTCTTCTTGCGACAGAAGGAAGATCACGACCAAGGGCTTCGATGAACAGTGTGCACCACGTCGGCGCGGCCACCGCGCTGGGGGATCTGTCCGAGTTCCGGCAGGAGTTCTACGGGTGCCTGACCGCGCGGGCGGACGCGTTGTTCGAGCTGGCCGATGCGGTGCTGTGCGCGGGCGGGCCGGTGGGCTCGCTGGTCGAGCTGTCGCTGGAGCCTGAGCACCGGCGCGGTC